>DASSRK010000129.1:0-39781 GCA_035701825.1 Steroidobacteraceae bacterium | reverse complement strand
CAGGTAGTACTCGCGCTGGCTCTTCTCCATCTGCGCCTTGACGCGGCCGCGGATGCGCTTCTCGATCTGCAGCACGTCCATCTCGCCTTCGATGGCGACCAGCACGTGCTCGAGGCGCTTGCGCACGTCGAGGATCTCGAGGACCTTCTGCTTCTCGGGTAGTTTGAGTGCCATGTGCGCGGCCACGGTGTCCGCCAGGCGGCCGGGCTGCTCGATGCCGGCGAGCGCGGTCAGCACCTCGGGCGGCACCTTCTTGTTGAGCTTCACGTACTGCTCGAACTGCGAGATCACCGAACGCGCCAGCACGTCGAGCTCCTTCTCGTCGTAGGTGTCGGCGTCCGGCTCGGTGGTCACGTCGGCGGTGTAGTGCTCGCCGGTGTGCATGGCGTCGATGCGTGCGCGATCGACACCCTCGACCAGCACCTTGACGGTGCCGTCGGGTAGTTTGAGCAGCTGGAGGATGGTGGCGACGGTACCGATGCGGTACAGGTCATCGCTCTTCGGGTCGTCGACGTCCGGCTGCTTCTGCGCGATCAGCATGATGCGCTTGTCGGCTTTCATGGCGACGTCGAGCGCGTGGATGGATTTCTCCCGGCCCACGAACAGCGGAATAACCATGTGCGGGTACACCACCACGTCGCGCAGCGGCAGGACCGGCAGCGCCTGGATGGCGGTGGACTTGGAAGAGGACGAAGAGGATTCGGTCACGCGGCAGGCCCTCGCCAGCCGCCCGGCGCTGCGACATGCAGCAGCGACGGCTGTATTTAGTCAAAGTGTAGCGCGGGAAATGGGGCTGAGAAGCGGCGAATCAATCGCCGCGTCACAGTTCTCTGTCAGACGGGTAAGCATTCGCCGCGGTGCGTAGGGGACACACCGCGGGCAAAGGATCAGCTGAGGCCGGATCCGGAGACGCGACGCGGCGTCGCGGTATCGTCGGTGGTGGCCGGCGTGTCGGACTTGTAGACCACGTAGGGCTTCTGGTGCCCGTCGATCACCGTGTCGTCGACCACGACCTTCGAGACGTTCTTCATGGACGGCAGCTCGTACATGGTGTCGAGCAGCACGTTCTCGAGGATGGTGCGCAGGCCGCGCGCGCCGGTCTTGCGCTGCATGGCCTTCTGCGCCACCGCCGACAGGGCTTCGTCGCGGAACTCCAGCTCCGCGCCTTCCATGTCGAACAGGCGGCGGTACTGCTTGGTCAGCGCGTTCTTCGGCTCGGTGAGGATGCTGATCAGCGCCTTCTCGTCGAGCTCCTCGAGGGTCGCGACCACCGGCAGGCGGCCGACGAACTCGGGGATGAGGCCGTACTTGATGAGATCTTCCGGCTCGACTTCCTTGAAGATGTCGGTGCCGTGCGGGCGCGTATTCACGTCACGCACTTCGGACGTGAAGCCGATTCCGCCCTTCTGCGTGCGGTTCAGCACGATCTTCTCGAGACCGGCGAACGCGCCGCCGCAGATGAAGAGGATGTTCGAGGTGTCGACCTGCAGGAATTCCTGCTGCGGATGCTTGCGGCCACCCTGCGGCGGCACCGAGGCGATGGTGCCTTCGATGAGCTTGAGCAGCGCCTGCTGCACGCCCTCGCCCGACACGTCGCGCGTGATCGACGGGTTGTCGGACTTGCGGGAGATCTTGTCGATTTCGTCGATGTAGACGATGCCGGTCTGCGCCTTCTCGACGTCGTAGTCGCACTTCTGAAGGAGCTTCTGGATGATGTTCTCGACGTCCTCACCCACGTAACCGGCTTCGGTCAGCGTGGTCGCGTCAGCGATGGTGAACGGCACGTTGAGGAGCCGGGCCAGCGTCTCGGCCAGCAGCGTCTTGCCGCAGCCCGTGGGGCCGATCAGCAGGATGTTGCTCTTGGAAATCTCGACGTCGTCCTTGCCACGGCCGCCCGAGCCACCGCGCGTCTGCAGGCGCTTGTAGTGGTTGTACACGGCCACCGAGAGCGTCTTCTTCGCGCGCTCCTGGCCGATGACATATTCGTCGAGGACCTTCTTGATCTCGGAGGGCTTGGGGAGCTTGTCGCGCGCACGCTCGGCGCGGTCTTCCAGCTCCTCGCGGATGATGTCGTTGCAGAGCTCGACGCACTCGTCGCAGACAAAAACCGACGGACCGGCAATCAGCTTGCGAACTTCGTGCTGACTCTTGCCGCAGAAGGAGCAGTACAACAACTTGCCGTCGTCGTGCCGTCCGCGAGTGTCCTCGGTCATCGTGACTCCGTATGACGCGGCGAGGTCCCTTCACCCCGCCACTTTGGGTTTTCTTATATCACGGCTCTTTCGCCAAACCCAAGCGGCGCACGAGCGGAACCCGTTGTTTATACGGGATTTGTCCAGAACTGCGAGTCGCTTCGCAATTGGCGGCGGAGGGCCGCCGAGGGCGGGAATCTTTCCCGTTAAGGCGTAGTCGCAGGCGCCACGCGCTTGTCGAGCAGCTTGTCGACCAGCCCGTAGGCCACCGCCTCGGTCGGGCTCATGAAATTGTCACGTTCCGAGTCCTTGCGGATCTTCTCGACCGGCTGGCCGGTGTGGTGCGCCAGGATCTCGTCCAGCCGGCCGCGGATCTTGAGGATTTCCTGCGCCTGGATGTGGATGTCGCTCTGCTGTCCCGAAAAACCGCCCGAGGGCTGGTGAATCATGGCGCGCGAATTCGGCAGCATGAACCGCTTGCCCTTGGCGCCACCCGCCAAGAGGATCGCGCCCATCGAGGCCGCCATGCCGACGCAGATCGTGCTCACGTCCGGCTTGATGAACTGCATGGTGTCGTAGATCGCGAGACCCGCGCTCACCGACCCGCCGGGCGAGTTGATGTACAGCGCGATGTCCTTCTCCGGGTTCTCCGACTCGAGGAACAGCAGCTGGGCGACGATCACGTTTGCCATGTAATCCTCGACCGGACCCACGGCAAACACCACGCGCTCCTTGAGGAGGCGCGAATAGATGTCGTAGGAGCGCTCACCACGCGCGGTCTGCTCAACGACAATCGGCACCAGGTTCAACGCGCGCTCGTTCATCGAAAGACTCCTGTTCTCAATTCGCCTCGGCCTGGCCGAATTTCGTCAGCTCGGAAAAGCTCGATGGCTTCTCGGACACCTTGGCCTGGCCGAGAACCCAGTCGATCGCCTGCTGCTCGAGTACTTGCGACTCAATTTGTCGCATCATCTCCGCGTTTTGCAAGTAGGCCCGTCGCACTTCGTCGGGGTTCGAGTACGAAGCGGCGAGTTCATTCAGCTTTTCCTGCACGGCTTCGCGGCTCACCTTGATGCCGGCGGTGCGCACCAGTTCGCTCATGAGCAGGCCGAGCGCCACGCGGCGACGCGCCGGCTGCTCGAACGGCTCGCGCGGCGGCAGCTGCTTCGCATCGCGCACACCGGCGCGCCGGAGCATTTCCACCTGCAATTCCTGGATGGTCTCTTCGACCATCTGGCGCGGAAGCTCCAGCGGATTCTGCGTATACAGGCCTTCGAGCACCTGGGCGCGCAGCTTCTGGCGGATTGCCTCGTTGAGCTCGCGCTCCATGTTGGCGCGCACTTCGTTGCGCAGGCTGTCGAGGCTACCGTCCTCGATGCCGAAGCCCTTGGCGAACGCCTCGTCGAGCGGCGCGGGCGACTGCTCTTCGACCTTGCCGATGCTGACCTTGAAGGTCGCTTCCTTGCCGGCGATCTTTGCATTGGTGTGATCGGCGGCGAAGGTCGCCTTGAACTCGCGCTGTTCGCCGGCCTTGGCGCCGACCAGCGCGTCCTCGAATTCCTTCATCACGCGACCGCCACCAATGGTGATCTGCACGGCGTTGCCGCTGCCGCCATCGAACTCGGCGCCGTCGATGGTGCCGACGAAATCCACCGTCACGCGATCATTCGCGGCGGCGGCGCGGGTCACCTCGTTGAACACCGGGCGCTGCTGGCGCAGCGTGTCGAGCATGGCCTCGAGGTCCTTGTCGCCCACGCTCGCGACCGGCTTCTCGAGCGCGAGCTCGGTGACGGGCTTGAGCTTCACCTCGGGCAGCACTTCGAACACGGCGGCGTACTTGAGATCCGAGCCGGGGCTCATCGCGATCGGCTCGATGCGCGGGCCACCGGCCGGATTCAGCTTCTCGCGCTGCACGGCTTCGGAGAACGACGAGCGCATCATGTCGTTGATGACCTCGCCGTGAACCTGGTCGCCATACTGCTGGCGGATCACCGCGATCGGCGCCTTGCCGGGGCGAAATCCCTTGAGCCTCGCGGTACGCGAGATCTTCTTCAGCCGCTGTGCCACTTCGCCATCGATCTCGGCGGCGGGGATCGCCACTTCGAGCCGGCGTTCAAGTCCGCCGGTGGCGGTCACGGAAACCTGCATATCAATTCCTTGTCGTTAACGCTTGGATCTCTGGTGCGAAAGGAGAGACTCGAACTCTCACGGGTTACCCCACTGGAACCTAAATCCAGCGCGTCTACCAGTTCCGCCACTTTCGCATGGCCCGTACGCAGACCGGCTACGCGCGAGGGGCGCGGATTATAGCGAAACCGGCGCCCGCGGGGCCCGGACCGGCGGAGTCCCGGCTGGCCGGGATTTGCGGGGTTTGGCTATCCTTCCGGCCGCACACGAGGAACATAAGATGGGACAGGCTGGAAACCTCGCCATAGTCGGATTGCTGACAATCGCCTCGGGCCTGCTCGACGCGCGTGGCTTCGTCTTTGCGGCCCGCGCATGGCCGGAAGGCCGGTTGGATCCCGGCATGGGCGCGGCCTCCCTGGCCTCCTTTGCCGGCGGCCTCACGGCCTACATCCTCGCGGTCAAATTCATGCAGAACGCGGGCATCCAGGGCGTCGCGCTGCAGAGCGGCATCTGGTTCGTGGTCACCGCCGTCGGGATCGCATCGATGGACGGCACCCTCCTGCAGTGGTCCCGCACGCAGCAGCTGGTGGGGCTGGCCGTCGCCATCGGCCTTGGCTGGCTCATCGCGACCACGCGGGCATCGGCCGCTTGAGGGGTCGCGTGCATTGAGAAAGATCCTGCTTGCCGGCAGGGAGCGTTACGCGCTGCCGATCCTGCAGCCACTGGTCGACGCGCTCAACGCCGCGAACTACCGCGTGTATGCCTGGTTCGACGGCCCGCTCGCAGCCCAAGGCGCCACGCTGAGCCAGGCAACCAGGGTCGCCACCCGCGAGGCGATCTCGCTCCGACCCGCCGCGGTGCTTTGCGCCATGAATTGGATTCCCACGTTCTTCGCGGGCGCGAAGGTGCAGTTGTTCCACGGCTTCAGCACGGGCAAAAATTCCGACCACCGGGGTCACTTCCGCATTCGCGGCCTGTTCGATCTGTATTGCACCCAAGGCCCCGACACCACCGAGCGGTTCGTCGAGCTCTCGTTGCGCGCCGGAAGTTTCGCGGTGATGGAAACCGGCTGGCCAAAACTGGATCCGCTGTTCGGGGTGGACGCTGGCCCTTCGGAACAACTGCGAAGACGGGCAGGCGGTCGCGGCATCGTGATGTTTGCCTCGACTTTCACCCGGCACGTCAGCGCTGCCCCGCATCTCTTCGAATCGATTCGCCGGCAGGTACAGCGCGGCGACCGTTACTGGCTCATCACGCTGCATCCGAAATGTCCTGCCGAACTGTTCAGCCGCTATCGCTCCCTGGCGGGCCCAAGCGCCACGTTCGTCGAACCCGAGGACCTCATGAACGCGGAACGGGCGGCTGACGTGCTGCTTTCCGATACCACTTCAGTGGTTCCCGAGTTCCTGGTCCAGCACAAGCCCGTCGTGACTTTCCGTCACCGCAACCCGCCGCCGTGCATCCTGGACATTCGCGATCCGGCTGGCCTCGATGCGGCCCTGGCGGCGGCCTTCGGTCCGTCGCCGGAACTGATGGCGTCGATTGCGGCCTACGCCCATCGCATTCATCCCTATCGCGATGGGCGATCGTCGCAGCGCGTGATCGGCGCGGTCGAGAAGTTGCTGGCAGGCGGGCTCGGGCAGCTCAAGCCCAAGCCGTTCGCGGCCAGGATCCGGGCCCTGCAAATGCGCTGGCGTCTTCGATACTGGGGCCCCGGTGCCCGGGGCAGTCGGGTGCAGCCGCCTGACGAACAGCCGCCCGAAAGGTGATACTTCGCCCCATGGATCCACGACTCGTCGAAATGCTCGCCTGCCCCGTCTCACGGGCCCCGGTGTACTTCTCCGAAGCGCGCCAGCTCATCGTTTGCCCGACCAGCAAACTCGCCTATCCGATCAAGGATGGAATCCCGGCCATGCTGCCGGAGGACGCGATCAAGCTCGAAGACGGCGATCCGCTGTTGGCGCAGCCCGCGGGCTGAAAGGCTTCAGCGCTGCGCGCCGGGATGCCCGGGGTAGAACTTCATCAGCTTGCGCTCGACGCGGTCGAAGTTGTTGAAGCGCGCGAGCTTGCGCAGGTCACGGGACTCCCGCCCTAACAACCCCAGCTTCAGCGCCAGCCCGACGAACGGGTTCTGCGGCCGCTCGGTGAACGGGATCTGGTTGAAGTCGAACAGCTTGGGCGTGCCTTTCGCCCGGTCGACCATGACGTTCATGGCGTGCAGGTCGATGTCGTAGAGCTGCGCCGCGTGGCTCAGCTTCACGAGCTCGGCCAGGTCTTCCATGAAGCGCGGTGAAATGAAGTCCGCGTGACCGCGCTTCGCGAAGTAGTACACCTCGCCGTCCACCAGCTCCTGCACCGACACCTGGAAGCCGGGTTGCACCACGAAACCGAGCGGCTCGGCGACGTAGCGCGCCAGGCCGCGGGCCTCGAAGAACGCCTTGTTGCGGCGGTATTCGAATTCCGCGAGGGGCAGCTTGTGCTTGCGCGCGTGGCTGGCGATCGCCGCCGGCTTGTAGACCTTGACGCCGACGTCGCGGCCACGCCAGCGCGCCCGGTACACCACCGAACGCTTGCCCTCGCCCGCCTTGTCGACAATTTCCAGATCCCGGTAGTCGGTGCCCTGCAGCTTCATCTTGAGCGCCTCGGGATCGGTGTGACCCGCCTCCGCGAGCACCACCCATTTGTCGGAGAGCCAGCGGCGCACCGCGATGATCTTCACCACGCGCAGCCCGGCGTCCTCGAACTCGGATTTCATGCTCCTCACCGAGACACGCTCGAATGGGCGCCGGGTGAGGCCGAGCGTGCGCGCCAGCCGCCACGTGCCGTAACGCAGCGAGTACCGGTGGCGGTAGTCGGCCACCACCCAGCGGCGCGCGACGCGACCGAACTCGCGCAGCATGCGCCGGCGGGTCTGCGGATCGACGTGGAACAGGAAGCGGATGCTCATCACGCAGTCCGTCGACTTGGTGCGAAACGGCAGCGACTCCGCGTCGGCGCGCACGTAACCGGCGATGTTGCCGTCGGCGAGTAGTTTGGAGGCCTGCCCCATCATCTCGAGCGAGATGTCGCTGCCGACGACCTGGTAGCCGGCGCGCGCCAGGTGTCCGGTGAAGCGGCCCGTGCCGCACGGCAGATCGACCACCGACTTGACGTCGCCGGCCAGCGCCAGCGCCTTGCAGATCGCATTCCACTTGCGCTCGTTGCGCCGGATGCGGCGCGGCGTGCGGAAGCGATGCTCGTCGTAGTCGGCCGCGACTTCGCTGCTCTGGTAGAACTGCTTCTTGTAGGCGTAGCCGTGCGCCTTCGGCTTGGATGGATCGTCGCGGGACGGTTTTGCCATCGACGGTGGGCGCACCTGTGGCGCGAAATTGGTGGGCCGTGTAGGGGTCGAACCTACGACCTACTGATTAAGAGTCAGCTGCTCTACCAACTGAGCTAACGGCCCGTATTTCGGGGCGCGAACTCTACCAGAGTTCAGGACTCCGGCAAGCGCGCCGAATGAGGTGGGGTGGCCGATGGGACTCGAACCCACGACAGCCGAGATCACAACCCGGGGCTCTACCAGCTGAGCTACGGCCACCACAGAAAACCGGTCGAATGGCGCGCCCGGCAGGAGTCGAACCTGCGACCACCGGCTTAGAAGGCCGGTGCTCTATCCAACTGAGCTACGGGCGCACAGCCGGAAAGGAGACTACCTGACTCGCGCCTGGACCTCATCGGTTGGTCGGGGCAGCAGGATTCGAACCTGCGACCCTCTGCTCCCAAAGCAGATGCGCTACCAGACTGCGCCATGCCCCGCACACCGATGCCGCCCGTTCCGGACTGTCTCCCGAAAGAAGGGCCCGGCTGCGGGGGCGCGCATCATACCCGAGCGGCCGGTCCGCGGGTCAATTTAACCGCCGGGGGAGCGGGGATCAGGCCCGACGCCAGGTCGTGGCGCCACCCGGCTTGTCCTCGAGGATCACGCCCGCGTCGGCGAGCTCTTGGCGGATGCGGTCGGATTCGGCCCAGTTCCTGGCCTGCCGGGCCGCGAGCCGCGCGGCGACGCGCGCCTCGATATCACCGTCCGAGAGCCCGCCTGCCCTGGCGCCGGCGCGGAACCAGTCTTCGGGCGCCATGCGCAGCAGGCCGAGGGCGCCGGACAGGGAACGCAGCTCAGCCGCGAGCCGCGCGGATTTCCCCGGATCGCCCGCCGAGCGGGCGCTGTTGAGCTCCCGCGCCAGGCCTTGCAGGACCGCAATGGCTTCCGGCGTGTTGAAGTCATCGTCCATCGCCGCGTGGAAGGCGTCGGTCGCAGCGGAAGCCGTCGCCGGGACGCCCGCATCGACCGGCACATCGCGCAATGCCGTGTACAGGCGATTGAGCCCGGCCTCGGCGAGCTCGAGCTGGTCCGGCGAATAGTTCATCGGGCCGCGGTAGTGGCTCGACAGCAGGAAGAACCGCAACACCTCCGGATGCTTGATCTTCGCCAGCACCTCGCGCGTGGTGAAGAAGTTGCCGAGCGACTTCGACATCTTCTCGTTGTCGATGTTGAGGAAGCCGTTGTGCATCCAGATCTCGGCGAACTTCGCGGCGCTGGCGCCGCAGGTCTGCGCGATCTCGTTCTCGTGGTGCGGGAACTTCAGGTCGAGCCCGCCGCCGTGGATGTCGAAGTGCGGGCCCAGCTCCTGGGTCGACATGGCGGAGCACTCGATGTGCCAGCCGGGCCGGCCCTCACCCCACGGCGATGGCCACGCGGGTTCACCGGGCTTCGCGGATTTCCACAGCACGAAATCCAGCGGATCGCGCTTCGCCTCGTCCACTTCCACGCGCGCGCCGGCGCGCAGCTCGTCGAGCTTGCGGCCCGAGAGCTTTCCATACGCGGCGAACTTGCGCACGTCGTACATGACGTCGCCGTTCGACGCCTGGTACGCGTAACCATTGTCGACCAGCTGGCCGATCATGCGCAGCATCGCGTCGATGTACTCCGAAGCCTTCGGCTCCTTCTCCGGACGCATGCAACCGAGCGCATCGAGATCCTCGTGCATGGCGGCGGTGAACTTGCGCGCGTGCTCGCGCCAGTCCACGCCCGCCTCGCGCGCGCGGTTGATGATCTTGTCGTCGACGTCGGTGATGTTGCGCACGTAGGTCACGCGCAGCCCGCGATGGCGCAGGTAACGGCTGACCATGTCGAACACCACCAGCATGCGGGCGTTGCCGACGTGGAAGAAGTCGTAGACGGTGACGCCGCAGCTGTACATGCGCACGTGCCCGGGTTCGACGGGCTGCAGTTCCTGCTTTTGACCCGTCAATGAATTGTGGATGCGGATCATTCGGCGAAGCGGTTGAGGCGGTCGTGGATGGCGTTGTTCGGCATGGCGTGCAGCAGCGGTGCGAGTTCGGGACCCTCGGAGGCTCCGGTGAGCGCGAGGCGCAACGGCTTCCACAGCGCCTGGCCCCGGGCGCCGGTCGCGGCCTTGACGGCCTCGACGATGGAGTCCAGCGAAGGGTCACGCGCGGCGGCATCCGCAGCGGCCCGGAAGAACTGCGGGCCCGCTTCGCGCACGCGCGCCAGCGAGGCTTCGTCCAGCGCGGGCGAAGGTCCGAACACCACGTCGCGCCAGCGAGCCGCGTCGGAGGGCAGCACCACGTTCGGCCGGATCGCCACGATGAAGGCGCGGCGCTGCGCGGCGTCGATATCGCCGGGCGTTTCGGCCGCCAGCCAGCGCTCGCTCTCATCCAGCGGCATGTGGTGCGCCACTTCGCGCTGCCAGACATTGAGCTGCGATTCCTCGAAGCGCGCCGGCGCGCGGCCGAGGTGCTTCACCGTGAAATGCCGCGCCATCGCATCGAGCGACAGCACCCCGTTCTCGCTGCTCGAATGGCCGAGCCGGAACAGGTGATTGCCGAGCGCCAGGGGCAGGTACCCCCGCTCGCGGAATTCGCGCACGCTGGTGGCGCCGTGGCGCTTGGACAACGGCGAACCGTCCGCGCCCACGAGCAACGAGAGGTGCCCGTAGGTCGGGGCGCGCATCCCCAGCGCTTCGAGCACCAGCAACTGGCGTGGCGTGTTGGTGAGGTGGTCCTCGCCGCGCAGCACGTGAGTGATGCCCATCTCCGAATCGTCGATGGCGTTGCTGAAAAAGAACGCGGCGCTGCCGTCGGCGCGACGCAGGATGAAATCACCGATGTCATCGGTGGCGAAACGCTGCGGGCCGTGCACCATGTCGTCGAACTCGACCACCCTGCCGTTCGGCACGCGAAAGCGCGTGGTGGGCGAGATGCCCTGCGCGCTCTTGCGCACGCGGGCCTCGGCCGACAGCTCGCGGCAGGTGCCGGCGTAACGCGGCGGCCGCCCGGCAGCCAGCTGCGCCTTGCGCGAAAGCTCGAGCTCGAGCGGCGTGCAGTAGCAGGGATAGGTGAACCCGCGCGCATCCAGCGCCGCCGAGTGTCGCGCATAGACCGGGCCGCGGCGTGACTGGTGGTATTCCTGGCCGTCGGCGACGCCGGGACCGCCATCCCAGGCGAGCCCCATCCAGCGCAGGTCGTCCATCAGTGCCTGCGTGTAGGTGTCCTTGCTGCGCTCGGTGTCGGTGTCCTCGATGCGCAGGACGAAGCGCCCGCCGTGGTGGCGCGCGAACAGCCAGCTGAACAGCGCGGTACGCGCGTTGCCGAGATGCAGTTCGCCGGTCGGACTGGGGGCGAATCGAGTGGTGATGCGGCCGTGAGACACCGGCGGATTCTATTGAAACGAGCCGCCGGCCGCAGCTTCGGTAGAATCCCCCGGCCATGAAAAACTTCCGCTCGTTGCCCGGCGTCTTCGCCGTGTTGCTGTCGTTCGCGGCGCAGGCCGCGTCTCCCGAACAGGTGCGCGTCACCACCAATTTCGGTTCGTTCGTGATCGAACTGCAGCGCGATCGCGCGCCGCTGACCGTGGAGAATTTCCTGGGCTACGTGCGCGCCGGCCATTACACCAACACGCTGTTCCATCGCGTCATCGCGAACTTCGTGATCCAGGGCGGCGGCATCGGCACCGACTACAAGCCGAAACCCGCGCAGAAACCCATTCCGAACGAGGCGGGCAACGGGCTCAAGAACCTGCGCGGCACGGTCGGACTCGCACGCGCTTCCGGCCCGCACACCGGCGACTGCCAGTTCTACGTCAATGTCGCCGACAACGCGGATCTCGATCCCTTGCCGACACGTTGGGGTTACGCGGTGTTCGGCCGCGTGATCGAAGGCATGGAAGTGATCGACCGCATCAGCGTGACGCCCACCGGTCCCGTGGGCCCGTTCAAGGAAAATGCGCCGCTGCAGCCGGTCGTGATCCAGAAAATCGAATTGCTCACCGAGGCACCGGCCCCCGCGACACCCGCGGGCACGGCGCCAGCCAATGCGCCGGGCGCTGCTCCAGCCGCGACTCCGGGCAGCGAGACCTCGCCCGGCGCGCCACCCGCCGCGACACCGCCCGCCAGTCCGCCCGCCACTCCGCCCAGCGACACCGGCGCCGCGGAACCCAGGCAGTAGTTCGCCGCGCTCGATGGCGACACTGTTTGCCTCGGACCTGCATCTCGACAGCGAGTCGCCGTGGGCCATCGATGCATTCCTGGCGTTCCTTGCCGGCCCTGCGCGCCAGGCCGAGGCGCTGTACCTGCTCGGCGACATCTTCGAGGCCTGGGTCGGTGACGATGACCAGAGCGCGGACAACGATCGCATCTGCGACGGACTGGCCGCGCTGACGCGCGCCGGCGTCGCCACCTACGCCATCCACGGCAACCGCGACTTCCTGCTCGGCGAGGGCTTCGCCCGGCGCACCGGCGTCAAACTACTTCCCGACCCGGTGATGGTGGATCTCTACGGCGTCCCCACCCTGCTGAGCCACGGCGACGTGTTCTGCACCGAGGATGTCTCCTACCAGCAGCTGCGCAGCATCGTGCGCCAGCCCGCCTGGCAGCGGCGCTTCCTGTCGCTGCCGCTGGCGACGCGGCGCAAACTCGCCAGCGCAGCGCGCGCCGGCAGCAAGGCGCACACCGGGCGAACCATCCCCACCATCATGGATGTCAACGCCGACGCCGTGACGCGCGCCTTCCGCGCGACCGGCGCGCGCCGGCTGATCCATGGGCACACGCATCGACCCGCGATCCATCCGGGCGTGGTGGATGGTGAGACCGCGGAGCGCGTGGTGCTCGCGCCGTGGTACGAGGCGGCGAGTTGTCTGTCGGTGGATGCGGGCGGCTTGCGCGAGATCGCGTTGCCGCGATGAATCAGGCCGGCGGGCCGGAGTGGAATCGCAGCTCACGGTCCGGTTCGGTGGCGAGTTCGGCCTCGCGCGCAGCCATCGCATCGAGGCGTGAGGCGATCTCCGCCGCGTCGAACCCACGCCCCGCGAAGTCGAGGTACATCTCGAAGTGCCGGGCCTCGGAGCGCTCGAGCTGCGCATAGAGCTCGCGCACCTCGGCCGGAAGGTGTTTCGACAACAACCGGAACCGCTCGCAGGAGCGCGCCTCGATCAGCGCATGCACGATCATGAGATCGAGCTTGCGCTTGGGCTCGTGGGTGCGCACCAGCTTGCGCAGTTCGCTGGCGTAGCGGCCGGGTTTCAGGCGCCGGTGCGGCAGGTCGAGCTTCTTCATGAGCCGCTCGACCTGCTCGAAGTGCTTGAGCTCCTCGCGCGCGAGGCGCGACAGCGCCACGCTCAGCGGGCGATCCTCGGGATAGGCGAAGATCAGCGCCATCGCGGTGGATGCCGCCTTCTTCTCGCAATTGGCGTGATCGATGAGCAGCGTGGGCAGATCCGCGACCGCGGCGTCCACCCAGGCGCGCGGCGTCGCGGCGCGCAGGATGTCCTGGCCGGTGGCTCGGTCGAAGCGGGCCGCCGCGGCCGCTTCGCGCCGCGTGCTCACTGCGCCGTCTCCGGTGGCCCCAGGCTGTCCATCGCCGCCTGGATGAGCCTGGCCGCGGCCTCGGAATCGGCGGGACGCGCCGCCGGATCCTTGGCCATGAGCGTGTCGATGAGCGACTGGATTCCGGCCAGTCGCTCCGGGAGCTTCGGGATCGGCGCCTTGGCGTGATGCACCAGGATCGCCATGTGATTGTCGGCATCGAATGGCTTCTTGCCGGTCAGCATCTCGTACAGCACCACGCCCAGGCTGTAGATGTCGCTGCGCGAATCGATTTCCTTGCCGTGCCCCTGCTCCGGGCTCATGTAGTGAGGCGTGCCGAAGATCAGTCCCTTGTCGGTGACTTCCATCTTCAGTGCCACGTGCTTGGCGAGGCCGAAGTCGATGAGCGCGATGCTGCCGTCGTCGCGCAGCATCACGTTGCCGGGCTTGAGGTCGCGATGCAGGATGCCGACCTCGTGGATGGCCTGCAGCGCCATGGCGAGGTCGCGCGCGTAGGTCAGCGACTGGCGCGCCGTCAGTCCCTCGGACATGCGCTTGCGCAGGTCGCCGCGCGCGAAATGTTCCATCGCGAGATAGAGGTGATCGTCGGTGACGCCGAGGTCGTAGATCTGCACCACGTTCGGGTGCCGTACGCCGCGCAGGATTTCGAATTCCTGCAGGAAGCGCTCCATCGACTGGTCGATGCCGCTTTCCTTGCGCACCGCCGGCGTTACCTTGAGCACCACCACGCCGCCCACCTCGGCGCTCTCGGCGAGGAACAGGTCGGACACCGAGCCCTTGGCGATCAGCTCGATGCGCCGGTAGGCCTTGAGCCGGCAGCCCGCGAAATCCTGCGCCATCTTCGAGCCTGCCGACATGCGCCAGCGGCTCTGCGCCTTGGCCTGCTCGTCGGCCGCGCGACGGATCGCGTCGTTGAGCTTGGTGTGCTTGATCTTGGCCTTGCCCACCACGTCGTAGGCGCCGGCGGCGCGCGCTTCGGTGGCGTCGGGCGAATCATCCGCGGCAGACAGGAAAATCACCGGCGCGAAGCCCTCGCGTCCCGCGAGGTCGCGCAACCAGTCGAGGCCCGAACCACCGCGCCATTCATGGTCCAGCAGCACCACGCTGTAGCCCTGCGCGAGGAAGCCCGGCGTCAGCGGCCCGCGCACCCGCGGGTTGTAGCTCACCAGCTCGACGTCCGGCCAGTCGCAGGAGATGTGGTGCCGCAGGAGCGCGCGGTACCGCGGGTCGTCGTCTATGAGCATGAGACGCATGGCGCGCGATTAGAGCACGCGAGATCGCGCAAGGCCACGCAGCGAGTTCGCGGAATGTTTGATGCCGATCAGGAGATCCCCGACATTCGTGCCGGTCGGGCCGGTGTGGACCAGGTCGCCCGACATTTCGAGCGCCGTGCCGGAGTCGAATTCGCGGAACGCGCGCTCGACGTCGCAGCCCGCGAGTTCGGCGCGTTCGATCGTGCCGCAATCGACCATCGCGCCGGCATCGTCGGTGGGCCCGTCGGTGCCGTCGGTGCCCGCCGCGAGAATGGTTAGAGGCTCGTCGGCCCGCAGCAGTCGCGCGGCCGCCAGGGCCAGGTGCGTATTGCGGCCGCCGCGCCCGGTGCGAACCGGAAGCCTGACCGTGGACTCACCGCCCCAGACGAGCGCCGCGGCCGGCGTGTTGCGCAGGGCCGCGACGAATGCGCGCGCCACCTCGACCGCATCGCCATCGAAGCGCGCCCTGCCCCGCTCCACCTCCAGGCCGCGCGAGCGCGCCGCCCCGCAGGCCGCGTCCATCGCCACGTCGACACTGGCCACCACGTGCCGCTCGATGCGATCCGTGCGATCGCCGTGGCCTAACAACCCGGAACCGATGACCTCAGGGTCGTCGCCGGGCACGTCGGACAGGAACAGCGCCAGCGCGGGCCGATCGCCGAGCAGGCGCGAGAGTCCGCCGCCCTTGATGCGCGAGAGCTTCGCGCGTTCCGCGTTGAGCGTGGCGATGTCCCAGCCGCTCGCGAGCCCATGCAGGTTGAGCGCGAACAAGTCTTCCAGCGACACGCCGTCGCGCAATGCTTCCACCAGGCTGGAACTCCCGCCCGACACCAGGAACAGGGGCAGGACGTCGGATGGCACACGCTCGAGCGCATCCGCGAGGGCCTGGCCATGGCGGAGGCTGCGGACGTCCGGCATCGGGTGCGGGCTCTCGAGCTGACAGACGCGGTCACCGTCGAGCCCCGGGTCGCGGTGACCCTCCTTGGTGATGATCAGCATCTCGCCAATGCGCGTGCCCAGCGCCTGCCGCGCCCCGCGCGCCATGCCGGCGGCGGCCTTGCCGATGGCCATGACCGCCACGCGCGGCGCCTTGCAGTCGCGCAGCGCGCGCGCCACGCATTCACGCCCGTCCACGGCGCGCAACGCCGTGTCGAATAGTTCCAGGAGTGTGTGACGTGCGCTCAAACCCGAGCGCGCTCCCGCCCCGCAGGCTCAGGTCTTGACGACCTTGAGGCCGCCGCGATCGGCATCGCGGCGCGTGGCCTTGGCGGAATCCGACCGTTCGGATTCCAGGCGCGCGAGATACTCGGGCGTGACGTCACCGGTGACATAGTTGCCGGAGAAGCACGAGGTATCGAATTCCTTGATGCTCGAATGATCGTGCACGCAAGCCGCGATCAGGTCCTCGAGATCCTGGTAGATCAGCCAGTCGGCGCCGATCAGCCTGGCAACCTCTGCCTCGGTGCGCCTGCTCGCCACCAGCTCGCTCGCCGCGGGCATGTCGATGCCGTAGACGTTCGGGTACTTCACCGGCGGCGCGGCCGACGCGAAGTACACCTTGCGCGCGCCGGCCTCGCGGGCCAGGTCGATGATCTGGGCCGAGGTCGTGCCGCGCACGATGGAGTCGTCGACCAGCAGCACGTTCTTGTTGCGGAACTCCAGGTCGATGGCGTTGAGCTTGGAGCGCACGGATTTCGAACGCTGCTCCTGTCCCGGCATGATGAACGTGCGGCCCACGTAGCGGTTCTTCACGAACCCTTCGCGGTATTTCACGTTCAGGTGCTGCGCCACCTGCATGGCGCTGGTGCGGCTGGTATCGGGGATCGGGATGACCACGTCGATGTCGTGGCCGGGGCGCTCGCGCAGGATCTTCTCCGCGAGCCGGTCGCCCATGCGCATGCGCGCGCGGTGCACCGAGATGTTGTCGATCAGCGAGTCGGGGCGCGCGAAGTACACGTACTCGAAAATGCACGGCGCATGGTGCGTGGTCGCCACGCACACCTGCGTGTGCAGGCGCCCGTGCACGTCGATGTAGACCACTTCACCGGGCGCCACGTCGCGCACCAGCTTGAAGCCGAGCATGTCGAGCGCGACGCTTTCGGATGCCAGCATCCACTCGGCGCCCTTGGGCGTCTCGCGCTGTCCGAGCACCAGCGGACGAATGCCGTTGGGATCACGGAAACCGAGCAGGCCGTGGCCGATGATCATCGCCACCACGGCATAGCCGCCGCGGCAGCGCCGGTAGACCGCGCCCACCGCGGCGAAGATGTCGGCCGGCGTCACGCGCGGCGTGCCGACGCGCTGCAGCTCCGACGCCAGCACGTTCAGCAGCACTTCGGAGTCGGAAGAGGTGTTGAGGTGGCGGCGATCCTCGCGTTCGATGACTTCGCCGAGCTCGCGCGCGTTGGTCAGGTTGCCGTTGTGCGCGAGGCAGATGCCGTACGGCGCGTTCACGTAGAAGGGCTGCGCTTCCGAGGCGCTGTCGCAACCGGCCGTCGGGTAGCGCACGTGGCCCATGCCCATGTTGCCCTTGAGCTCCTGCATGTGGTGCTGCTCGAACACGTCGCGCACCAGTCCACGTCCCTTGCGCGTGAACAGCTCGCCGTCCTGGACCGTCGCGATGCCCGCGGCATCCTGGCCGCGGTGCTGCAGGACCGTCAGCGCGTCATAGATGCGCTGGTTGACCCCGCTGGTACCGACGATTCCGGTGATGCCGCACATTCGTTGGAGGCCCTCGTCAGGTGGACTTGGCAGGGACGTGTTTCTCGAGACGCTCGAGGTTCTCGCCGACCACGCCGCGCAACGCGTCAGCCACACTCGCTGCATAGGGCAGGAGCCGGGAGCGCTTCCAGGCCGGCTCTTCGTCCATGCGCAGTGCCTGGATCGCGATGGTGAAGGCGCCGACGATCACGATGCCGCGCACGATGCCGAATACGCCGCCGAGGAATCTATCCATGCCGGCGAACATGGAGACGCGAACGTAATGTCCAAGTACCGTCGCCACCGCGCCGCCCACCAGCAGCACGCCGACGAAAATGATGATGCGGGCCGCCCAGATGCGCAGGGGCGAGCCTACGAGGACGCCGCCGAGATACGGCTCCAGGCTGCTGGCGAAGCTCCAGGCCAGGACGATGCCGAGGAACCAGGTGATGACGGCGATGGATTCGCGGAGGAGTCCGCGGATGACACCCATGACGGCCGAAATGATGATGATGGCGAGGATGATGTAGTCGACTGCGATCATTCAGATGGAGTCTGGCTTCGACGCCCTCGGAGCAGGCGCGGCATTGTACTCGACGCGTCCCGGTGTCAGGCAGGGAAAGTCGGGATTGTGCGCACTGGGCGACAGAATCCCGGCGTCCCTCTAGGAAACTGGCACCACGGTGCCGGACTGACCCATGCGCTTGAGCTGCGCCGCCAGGGCCTCGGCCGAGGCACGGTCACGGGTCGGCCCCACCCGGACACGGTACAGCTCGTGGCCATTGCTGGTGATCGGCACCACGAAGGCGACGAATCCCTTCGCGGTCATGTCGCGCACCAGCCGGTCGGCGTTGTCCCGCTGGCTGAAGGTGCCGAGTTGCACCACGAAGTTGCCGGCCGGCGGCTTCGCAGCGGGTGCCGGCGCGGGGCGTGACGCACCGGACTGGGCAGGCTGGGTGGTTTGTGCCGGGGCCGGGTGGCTGGCTGACGCCGCGGGCTCGTTGTTCGGCCGCGCCGCTGTCGGCAAAGGCGCCGTCGCGGCCGGAGTCGTCGCAGCCGGGTTTTGCGCGGACGGCCTGGTCGTCGCCTCCGGTGTCGCGGCCTCGCCCGGAACCGCGCGGACCGCGGCGGACGTCGCGGGCGGCGGAATCGCGGGCAAGGTAACCGCGCCCGTATTTGCAGGCGGAGTCGCCGGCGGAGCGCCCCCGTCGCGGCCTTCGAGCTCGATGGTGTAGCTGCGGAGCCCGTCCTCGTCGTTCGCCGCGGCCGGCGGATGCGAGTCGCGCGGACCCGTGAGCAGCTCGGGAACCAGCAGCACGAACAGCGCGACGAGGATGACCGCGCCGGTCAGGCGTTGCTTGGCTCGCGATTCCATGGCGCGAACTATAGCCGAAGGAACTCGAGCGCCGGCCCGACGGTGAGGAACGAGCCGAACACCAGCACACGTTCACCGGGCCGCGCGGCGGCGCGCGCGGTACCACAGGCTTCGGCGACGTCGGCGGCGTACGACAGCACCGCGGCATTCGCGGGCAGCTGCCCGGCGATCTGCATGGCATTCACCGCGCGCACCCCCGCGAGCGTGACGAGTATCCACGCATCGATCTCGCCGGCCAGCGTGCCGGTGATGCCGCGGATGTCCTTGTCACCGAGGATCCCGCAGATCGCGAGCGTGCGCCGGGCGCGCGGCAGCCGCCGCAGGTTGTCGCGCAGCGCCTCGGCCGCCGGCACGTTGTGCGCGACGTCGAGAATCCACTCGACCTCTCCCGGCACGCGTTGGAAGCGGCCCGGGAGCCGCACTTCGCGCAGCGCCGCGGCGACATGCGCGTGCGTCGGCGAGATCCCGGAGTCGCCGGCGACGATGGCCGCGAGCGCGGTCGCGGCGTTGTCGACCTGCTGCGCGCCGGCAAGCGCCGGGCGCGGCAGGTCATGGAGCTGGTAATCGCCGCAGCGAAACGACCAAGGCTCGCCCTGTACCCGCACCTGGTATTCGCGGCCCGGCGCCACCGCGTGCGCACCCACCTCGGCGATGACCTCGCCCACTGAAGCCGGCATCTGCGCACTGCCGAGCACCGCGGGGTGGCCGGCGCGAAAAATGCCGGCTTTCTCGCGGCCGATCTGCTCCACCGAATCGCCGAGCCAGTCGACGTGATCGAGACCGATGGAGCACACCACGCCGACGTCCGCGTCGACGATGTTGGTGGCATCGAGCCGGCCCCCGAGACCGACTTCGAGCACCGCGAAATCGACGTTGGCGCGCGCGAACAGGTCGAGCGCCGCGAGCGTGTTGTATTCGAAGAACGTCAGGGTGATTTCGCCGCGTGCGGCCTCGATGCGCTCGAACGACGCCACCAGGTCCGCATCCGCGGCCTCGACACCGTTCACGCAGATGCGCTCGTTGTAGCGCACCAGGTGCGGCGAGGTGAATCGTCCGGTGCGGAAGCCAACGGCGCGCAGGATGGCGTCGATATAGGCGACGGTGGAGCCCTTGCCATTGGTGCCGGCCACCGTGAAGGTCCGGTGCGGTGGCGGCAGCAACCGCAGGCGCTGCGCCACGCCGCGCACGCGCGCCAGGTCGAGGTCGATGGCGCTCGGGTGTGATTTCTGCTGCTGGTCGAGCCAGTCAGCGAGCGATCGCATTACGACGCCGCGTCGGGCGCAGGCGGTGCGGCTGCGGGCTGGCGCATCAGCATGCGCAGGATCGCCGAGAGCTTCTCGCGCATGTCGCGCCGGTCGATGATCATGTCGAGCGCGCCGTGATCGAGCAGGAATTCGCTGCGCTGGAAGCCTTCGGGCAAGGTCTCGCGCACGGTCTGCTGGATGACTCGCGGGCCGGCAAATCCGATCAGCGCGCGAGGCTCGGCCACGTTGAGGTCGCCGAGCATGGCGAGGCTCGCGGACACGCCGCCCGTGGTCGGGTCGGTCATCACGGAGATGAAGGGCAGGCGCGCCTGGGCGAGGCGCGTCAGGTTGGCACTGGTCTTGGCCATCTGCAGCAGCGAGAACAGGGCCTCCTGCATGCGCGCACCGCCGCTCGACGAGAAGCACACCAGCGGCGCGTTCTTCTCGATGCAGTAGTCCACCGAGCGACGAAAGCGTTCGCCGACCACCGAGCCCATCGAACCGCCGAGGAATTTGAATTCGAACGCGCAGGCGACGATGGGCAGGCCCTGCAATGTGCCGGCGAGCGAGACCAGCGCGTCGCGCTCGCCCGTGGCCTTCTGCGCCGCCGCCAGGCGGTCGCGGTAACGCTTGCTGTCACGGAACTTGAGCGGGTCTTCCGGCGAGATGTTCGTGCCGATCTCCACCAGTTCGCCCTCGTCGAGGAAGCGCAGCAGCCGCTCGCGCCCGCCGATGCGCATGTGGTGGCTGCACTTCGGGCAGACATTGAGGTTGCGTTCGAGCTCGGCGCGGTACAGCACGGCGTCGCAGGCCGAACACTTGATCCACAGGCCCTCGGGAACCGAACGCGTGCGGCGCTCGGTCTTGATGCGCGAGGGCATGATTTTTTCGAACCAGGACATGTTTGGCGGCCAACCCCGAAAGCGGCTATCCGAAAGTGCGCTGGATAATAGCAGCGGAAACCGCACCCGCATCGACCGTCGTGGCCGGCAGTCCGAACTCGGGCGGATAGCTGACGGCGGCGAGGTACAGGCCATCCGGCGGCGCGGTTGCCGCACTGGTCTTGCGGTCGCGCGACGCCAGCACCGCGGCCACGCGCTCGGGCGGGGAATCGCCGTAGCCGACGGTCATCAGCAGACCTGCGATATTGCGCACCATGTGGTGCAGGAAGGCGTTGGCGGTGATGTCGATGCGCACCCAGTCGCCGTGGCGGCGCACCTCGAGACGCTCGACGCGGCGCACCGGGGACCTGGCCTGGCACTCGACGGCGCGGAAGCCGCCGAAGTCGTGTTCGCCCACCAGGACCTGCGCGGCCTCGTGCATGCGCGGCGCGTCGAGCGGCCGGCGCTCCCAGGTCACGCGCCCGGCATCGAGGCCCGGGCGGGAATCGCGGTTGAAGATCACGTAGCGGTAGCTGCGCGAGCGCGCGCTGTAACGCGCGTGGAAGTGGCCGGCCACCTCGCGCACCCACACCACGCTGACGTCGGGAGGTAGATAGGTGTTGGCGCCCAGCCGCCAGGCGCGCTCACTGCGCGCCGCATCGCTGTCGAAATGCACGACCTGCGCGAACGCGTGCACACCCGCGTCGGTGCGGCCGGCACAGATGCATTCCACCGGGGCGTCGGCCACGCGTGACAGCGCGCCCTGCAGCGCGTCCTGCACGGTGGTGAGACCGGGTTGGGACTGCCAGCCCGAGTACGCGCGGCCGTCGTACTCGAGGCCGGCGGCGAAACGAGGCATGCTCGGTCAGCGCAGCGCGCGGATCAGCCGGGCAGCGATTCCAACAGGCGCTGGGCTTCCTGCTTCTGCGAGGCCGAACCTTCCGACAACACCTCGTTGAGGATGTTGCGCGCGCCGTCCGGATCGCCCATGTCGACGTAGGCGCGGGCCAGGTCGAGCTTGGTGCCGACTTCCGAGAGCGTCACCGGCTCGAGGTCGGGGACCTGCAGTTCCTCGGTGGGCGGGCCGGGTAGTTCGATACCGCCGGTGCCGAGATCGAGATCCACCTTGCGCGAACCCATGGCGGGCTGCTCACGCGTGGGCTCGACCGGGAAGTCGAGGTTGTTGCGATCGATCGACGCGATGCGCGAGGTCGAGGAGATGTCGAAGCCCTCGTCCGGCAGGTCGAACTTCGGAACGGCGGCGGTGGAGTTCGGATCGATGGGACGACCCTTGGTCAGGTCGACGTCACCACCCAGCTCGCGCTCCGTGAGGAACCAGGTGCCGCTCGCGCCGTGTTCAGTGAGTTGCGAATCGTCGGCGCCGTTGGCCTGGGCGGCCTGGCGCTCGGCCGCGGCACGCAGCAGGCGCTGCGAGTTCTCGTCGAGGCCGGCGACCATGGTGGGCGCGTTGGCATCGGGTCCGTGGGCGGCCGGCATCGGCTTGCTGAGCGAGGAATCGGTCTGTTCGAGCGAGCCCAGTTCCAGCCCGAGGTCATCGAGCGCGAGCTCGGCGGTCTGGTCGGAGCTCAACTTGCGGCGCATGGCGCCTTCGACCTTCTCGCGGATGGTCGGCTCATCGAGCGGACGCAGCGCCGGCTGCTCCACGGTCGGCTCCTGCGAGCCGGCCGAAGGCATCTTCACGGTCATCTCGCGCGTCGTCTGGCCGCCGCTCTGGCGATCGGGAAGGGCCAGGCCTTCGCCCGTGGCATCCGGGTCGCGCAGCGCGTTGCCGAGATCGAGATCGACCGCGTCGGCATTGCCGCCACCGGTCACGTCCATGCGCGCGCTGACGTCGAACGGATCGAAGTCCACGCCGCCGGCACCGCCGGCTTCGAGGTTCAGGTCCACGCCCACCGCGCCACCCGCGCCACCGTCGGCGAACATCGGGTCTTCGGGCGCGATCTGCTTGCCCATGATGACGATCTTTTCCCACTCGCCCGCCTCGGCGCCGGCGCGCGACTCGGACAGCTCGCGCGCCATCGTGAGGAACTGCTCCTTGTTGCCCCACACGAAGAACACTTCGAGGAGCTTGAGCTTGAGGTCACGGCGTTGCGGCTCGCGCTGGATGGCGATGCGCACCAGGTCGGCGGCCTGGTCGTACAGGCCATAGGCCATGTGGAAATCGGCTTCTGCCAGCGGATCGCCCTGGTCCAGGTTGACCGCCGTCTCGCTGCTGATGGTCTCGTCCGTGCGCACCGTCGGCGCGAGCGGAATGTCCTGGGTCTCCTGCAGCGCGCGATGCGTGCCGGACTCTTCGACCAGGATGTCGTCGGGCACGGCGGCCGCGGCCATCGGGGCGCGCATGCGGCCGGTATCCGACAGGTCGGGCATCGGCTCGGCCAGGCGGTCTTCGCCCTGCTCGGCCAGGCGACCCAGGCGATCGTCGAACTCGGCTGTCTTGCGCTTGTTGCGCGACTTGAAGAATACGAGAGCGATGAGCGCCACCACGATGGCGGCCAGCGCCCACCAGTACTGCATCACCGTATCGAGGATCGAGCCTTCTTCCTCACCGGTCGCCTGTGCGGCGGCCGGTGCGGTGTCCGCAGGCTGCGGCGCCTCGGCAGGAGCCGGCGCAGGCTCGGTGCTCGGAGCCGTGGCTTCGGGTTCAGTGGTCTCCGGCGCGGCGGCTTCCGGAGTGGCCGCGGGCGTCTCGGGCGTAGTGGCCGGCTGTTCGGCCGGCGGCGTCGTGGCCTGTGGCGGCGGGGTCGCGGCCGACTGCTGCGAGGCGGCGAGCTTGGCCTGCAAGTCGGCAAGCTCCGTGTTGCGCAATTCGAGCATGCGCTTGGATTCGGAGAGCTGCCCCTCGAGTTCGTGCACGCGGTTCTGCAGCTGTGCGACTTCGGCCGAATTGCTGGTGCCCGACCCGGCGCTGGCCGAATCGCTCGGCGGCACGAGTCGCAGGTGACCGCCGCCCTGGCCGGCGGAGGCCGCGAAGGAACCTACGTTGCGGCGTACTTCGTCGCGCGCTTCGGACGGCGACACGGCGGCAATCTCGTCGGCGCTCGGGATGCGCAGCATCGCGCCGGCGCGCAGGCGATTCATGTCGCCTTCGAACGCCTGGCCGTTGCCACGGTAGATAGAGACCATGAGCTGGTCGGTGCGCGCACCGGTGCTCGCGGACAGCCGGCGCGCGATGGCGGACAGGCTGTCGCCGCGCTGCACTTCGTAGCTGTCACCGCCACCGGCCGCAATCGCCGGCTGGCTGACCGGGGCCGCTTCCTGCGGCGCCGGGCGGGAAATCTGGCCCTGGGTCGCGCCCGGGCTCGACGCGGGCGGCGCCACCGGCGCGGCCGCGACGTTGTTCGGCGCGAACACCGGCGGATCGAGCAGCACGGTGTATTCGCGCACCAGGCGCCCGCGCGCCCAGGTCGCCTCGATCAGCAGCGTGAGGAACGGTTCGGTGACGGTCTCCGTCGATTTGATGCGCAGGATCTGCGCGCCGCTCGCGGAGCGATCCCGGGTCACGGTGACGCTCGACATGAACACCGGCCAGTCGAGGCCGTAGCGGACGAAGGTGTCCTTCGACGCGAGCTTGGCGTCGAGCGTCGCCAGGTCCTCGGGCGTGGCGTTCACCAGCTCGACCTCGGCGTCGAGCGGAGCGTTCAGCGGCGAATTGAGGTGAACGTCGCCGAGACCCAGTGCATGGGAGAGTCCGGGCAAGAGCAGCAACGCCGCGACCAAACCCCGGGCGAGACCAATACGGATCATTCGCGTCTCCACATCCACCGTCGGCTATGTGATTTCTTTATCTAAACAAAAACTTAGAGCCGAAACTTCCGGCCCAAGACTGAAACCGCCCGCAATATAACTTAAATATGCTCGCGCACCAAAGCCCGGGGCATATCGATGCGGTTCGTGCCAGCACCCAGGCTGATGATGTCCGAGCGAATTCATGAGTTAAGGCTGCGTTCGTTACTTATATCTTCCCTAATGGGCGGGACATAAAACGTGTTGCGGTTCGCGCCTTTCGGTGGTGTCGACCGCAAATCCCTGCCGCCGGGGGCCGTCCTAACACCTTTCGGGCTCGGGGTTGCCCCGGTGGCGACGGGTTGCGGGCGGAAAGTGCGGCCGGCCCTCTGCGCCGCGGTCCGGCACTCCCCGTTCAATGCCGGGAACGCGACCCGCGGCGCCTGAGCCGCCCATTGCGCGCCAGCGCGCCTAACTACCTCGGCCGCGTGATCACCGGCGTGGTCGAGCGCACGTCGGCATTCTGCGCGCGGTGGCGCAGGCAGTGATCCATGAGCACGATGGCCATCATCGCCTCGCAGATCGGCGTGGCGCGCAGGCCGACGCAGGGGTCGTGCCGTCCCGTGGTCACCACTTCGACCGGCTGGCCGGCGACGTCGATGGTCTTGCCCGGCACCTGGATGCTCGAGGTGGGTTTCAGCGTGACGTGAACCATCACATCCTGGCCGGACGAGATGCCACCGAGGATGCCGCCGGCGTGGTTCGAGAGGAACCCCTGCGGGGTCAGTTCGTCGCGATGCTCGCTGCCGCGTTGTGAAGCGGCCGCGACACCGGCGCCGATCTCCACCGCCTTCACCGCGTTGATGCCCATCATCGCGTGCGCCAGGTCCGCGTCCAGCCGGTCGAACACCGGCTCGCCCCAGCCCGGCGGCACGCCGCGCGCCAGCACCGTGACCTTGGCGCCGAGCGAGTCGCCCTCGCCGCGGATCTTCCACATCAGGTCCTCGAGCTCCTTGAGGCGCGAGGGATCGGGACAGAAGAACGGATTGTCGTAAGCCGCCGCGGGATCCACCGGCGCGATGACGTACGGGCCGATCTGCGCGAGGTAGCCGCTGATCGCCACGCCAAACTTCTCGCGCAGGTACTTGCGCGCGATGGCGCCGGCCGCCACGCGCATCACCGTCTCGCGCGCCGACGAGCGTCCGCCGCCACGGTAGTCGCGAAAGCCGTACTTCTGCTGGTAGGTGTAGTCGGCGTGGCCCGGCCGGAAGCGATCCTTGATCTTCTCGTAGTCGCGCGAGCGCGCGTCGGTGTTCTCGATGAGGATGCCGATCGACGTGCCGGTGGTGCGCCCCTCGAAGACTCCCGAGAGGATCTTCACCACGTCGCCTTCCTTGCGCTGGCTGACGAATTGCGACGTGCCGGTGCGGCGCCGATCGACGTCGGCCTGCAGGTCGGCCTCGCCCAGCTCGAGGCCCGGCGGACAGCCGTCGACGATGCAGCCCAGCGCCGGCCCGTGGCTCTCGCCGAAGGTCGTGACCGTGAACAGTCTGCCAATCGAATTACCCGACATACCCATCCATCAGGCCGCAGCCCGCAGCAGTTGCTCGCGCGTCAGCAGGAACACCCCGCCGCCACCGCGTTCGAAATCCAGCCAGGTGAATGGCAGGCGCGGGTACGCGCGCATCAGCGCCCGCTCGGTGTTGCCCACCTCGACCACCAGCACGCCGCGCGGACGCAGGTGCTGCGCGGCTTCGCGCAGGATCACCGCCACCGAGTCGAGCCCGTCGCGACCCGCGGCCAGCGCAGAGGCGGGTTCGTGCCGATACTCGCGCGGCAATCCGCGCATCTCGCGCATCCCCACGTAGGGCGGATTGCTCGCGATGATATCGTACGAGTCCCGCGAAAGCGCCGCGAAATGATCGGACTCGATGAGCCGCACACGGCGTGTCAGGCGCAGCCGTCGTCGATTGATCTCCGCCACGGCGAGCGCGTCGCGATCGACGTCCACCGCGTCGACGCGCGCGCGCGGAAAGGCCTTCGCCAGCGCCAGGGCAATGCAGCCCGAACCGGTGCCGATGTCGAGGATGCGCGTGACCGCGCGCGGCTTCACCCAGGGCGCGAAGCGCCGCTCGATGAGTTCGGCGAACGGCGAACGCGGGATCAGCACGCGCTCATCGACGTAGAAGCGCAGGCCAGCGAACCAGGCCTCGTGCGTCAGGTAGGACAGCGGCACCCGCTCCGCGATGCGCCGCTTCAGCAGCGCCTCGAAGTTCGTGCGCTGGGCTGCGTTCGCGCGGCGCCGGAGCACGCTCGCCGGGGAATCGTGCGGCAGCCGCATCACGTGGTACACGAGCGCGGCCGCTTCGTCGCGCGCGTTGTCGGTACCGTGGCCGAAGCAGAGGCGCGCGCGCTGCATGCGCCGCTGCGCGCTCGCGATCAGCTCGGCGACGCTCGCCGCCCGCGCCCGCACGCCTTTTCTACCGGGCCGTGCCTTCGTATGCCCTTCGTTCGTATGAAATAATCGCGCCATGTCGAATCGTTACTGGATCTGGATGGCCGCGGTCGCCGTGGTCGCCGCCCTCGCCGGTGCATACGTGGCGCGCACCCTGAACGCGCCAGCGGTGCCGTCGCTGGAAGCCGGCACGTCGCTGCCCGAGCCGCGCGTGCTGCCCGACTTCAACCTGGTGGACACGCATGGCGCCGCCACGACGCTCGCGGGCCTGCGCGGACACCCCACGCTGGTGTTCTTCGGTTTCACCCACTGCCCGGACGTGTGCCCCACGACCCTTGCGCAACTGGCGAGCGTGCAGAAGCAGGCCGCGATCCCGTCCTTGAAGGTGGCGCTCATCAGCGTCGACCCGGAGCGCGACACGCCGGAACAGCTCGGGGCTTACGTCGGTTCATTTGGCGGCGATTTTATCGGCCTCACTGGCAGCGCGCCCGAGATCCTGAAGGCCACGAAGGGATTCGGCGTGGCCGCGGCCCGGGTCGATCTGCCCGGCGGCAACTACACCATGGATCACTCGGCGGCGGTGTTCGCGCTCGACTCGCAGGCGCGCATCGTCGCGATCTTCACGCCGCCGCTGTCCGTGCCCGCGCTGACGCGCGACATGGAACGCCTGCGACCCTTGCTCAACGTGAGCTCATGAGCGCGCAACCCGGCGCCGCGGGCCGCGCCTTCGTCGCGCTCCAGCGCCTGCTGCCACAGCACGGCATTTCCCGCCTGGTGCTGCAGGCCACGCGGTCGCGCGTGCCGTGGTTCAAGAACCTGCTGATCCGCCTGTTCGTGCGCGGCTTCCGGCCCGACATGGCGGACGCTGTCGAAACCGAGCCCACCGCCTATCCGAGCTTCAACGAGTTCTTCACGCGCGCGCTGCGGCCGGGCACGCGGCCCATCGACGCGGATCCGCGCGCCATCGTCTCGCCGGTGGACGGCACGGTCAGCGAGGCCGGCGCGCTGACCGACGACCGGTTGCTCCAGGCCAAGGGCCACGAGTACAGCCTGCGCGCGCTGCTGGCCGGCAACGCCGCCTGGGAGCGCAGCTTCACCGGCGGCACGTTCGCCACTATCTACCTCGCGCCCTACAACTATCACCGCATCCACATGCCGATCGCCGGCGAGTTGCGCGAGTCGTTCTACGTGCCGGGCAGGCTGTTCAGCGTGAACCGCACCACGGCCCAGCTCGTGCCCGGTTTGTTCGCGGTCAACGAGCGCGTGTTCTGCGGCTTCGACGCGGGCGGCGTGCCGTGGGCCATCATCCTGGTCGGCGCGCTCAACGTCGGCAGCATGGCCACGGTGTGGCACGGCGACGTCACGCCACGCAGGATCCGCGACGTCACCGCACTGCCCGTCACGGACGTGCTGGCTCCCACGGCGCTCGACAAGGGCGCGGAAATGGCGCGCTTCAACATGGGCTCGACCGTGGTGCTGTTGCTGCCGCCCGGCGCGGCCCGCTGGCAGGACACGCTCGCCGCCGGTCGCGTGCTGCGCATGGGCGAACGCATCGGCACCCTCGACGCGTGGGCGGCACGCAACGGACGCACGGCGTGAACGATGCCTCGGCCTGGCGGCCCACGGCCGGTCTCGCGGCCTTGCACCGCCGCGCGCAGGCGCTCGCGACCACGCGCGAGTTCTTTCGCGCACGCAACGTGCTCGAAGTGGAGACCCCGGCGCTCATCAATGCCCCGGTATCGGACGTGAACATCGGCAGCATTCGCGTGTCCATGCCGGGGCGTGACAACCCGATGTTCCTGCACACCTCGCCCGAGTACGCGATGAAGCGGCTGCTCGCCGCCGGCAGCGGCGACATCTTCCAGCTGTGTCACGTGTTCCGCGGCGCCGAGCGCGGCCGCCAGCACAACCCGGAATTCACCCTGGTCGAGTGGTACCGGCTCGGCTTCTCGCTGGAACAGCTGATGCGCGAGGTGGCCGCGCTGGTGGGCGCGCTGCTGGGCCGCGATCTGCCGGTGGAGTTCCTCAGCTATCGCGATGCGCTGCTGCGCCATGCCTCGCTCGACCCGCTGGAAGCGGACATCGAGACGCTGCGGCGTGCCGGGCAGCAACTCGGCTTGGACCCAGGCGCGGCGCATGTCGCCGGCCGCGACGAATTGCTCGATCTCATCATGGGTGCGCAGGTGGGCCCGGCGCTCGGCGCCGAGGGCCTGACCTTCGTCCATCGTTACCCTGCGTCGCAGGCCGCGCTGGCGCGCCTCGACGCCGACGACCGGCGCGTGGCGCTGCGCTTCGAGCTGTACCATCGCGGCGTGGAACTCGCCAATGGCTACCACGAGCTCACCGACCCCGCCGAGCAGCGCGACCGGTTCACCGCCGATCTCGAGTCGCGCCGCGCGCGCGGCCTGCCGCTGGCCGCGCTCGACCCGTACCTGCTGCTGGCGCTCGAATCGGGGCTGCCCGACTGCGCCGGCGTCGCGCTCGGCTTCGACCGCGTGCTGATGCTGGCACTGGGCGCGACGCGCATCGACGACGTGCTGGCCTTTCCGACGGAGCGCGCATGACCACGCATGTTTCCCAGCACTACGATTTCGCACGGCCCGAGGCTGCCTACGCCGACCTGGCGCGCGACCTGCGCGGCCTGCTCGCGGGCGAGCGGGACCTGATCGCCAATGCCGCCAATACCGCGGCGCTCATCTGGGAGGCCCTGCCCGACCTGAACTGGGCCGGCTTCTACTTATATAAGAGTGGCGAACTGGTGCTGGGGCCCTTCCAGGGCAAACCGGCCTGCGTGCGCATCGCCCTGGGCAAGGGCGTGTGCGGCACGGCGGCCGCCAATCGCGCCACGGTGTTGGTCGAGGACGTGCACGCATTTCCGGGCCACATCGCCTGCGACTCGGCCTCGAATTCCGAGATCGTGGTGCCGCTGTTGCGCGGGCCGGAACTACTCGGCGTGCTCGACCTCGACAGCCCGAAGCACGCGCGCTTCGGCGCCACCGACCAGCGCGGCCTCGAGGCGCTGGCGAAGATCTTCGTGGAGTCACTCCGGGAGCTGCCCTCCACAACGGAAAACGCCGGCCCTTCCACGTAAGGAAGGCCGGCGTCCGTGAACGAGAAGACGGCGAGCTGGGTAGCTGCCGGTTACTCGCTCTTGCCGCGCGAGATGTACTCGCCGGTGCGCGTGTCGATGCGCAACACTTCACCTTCGTTGATGAACAGCGGCACGCGCACCACGGCGCCGGTCTCCATCTTGGCCGGCTTGCTGCCGCCGGTCGCGGTGTCACCACGCACGCCCGGATCGGTCTCGATCACCTTCAGTTCGATGTGCGGGGGCGGAGTGACCACCAGCGGGACGCCGTTCCACAGCGTGATGATGCAGACCGTGCCGTCCTTGAGCCACTGCGCAGCCTCGCCGACCGCGGACTCGCCCGCCTGCAGCTGCTCGTAGTTCTCGGGATTCATGAAGGTCCAGAAGTCGCCGTCCTTGTAGAGATACTGCATCTCCGTATCCATGACGTCGGCGGCTTCGATCGACTCGCCCGAGCGATAGCTCTTCTCCACCGTGCGGCCGGTGCGCAGGTTGCGCACGCGGATGCGGTTGAAGGCCTGACCCTTGCCCGGCTTCACGTATTCGTTCTCGATCACCGAGTAGGGATCCCCGTCGATGAGAAGTTTCATTCCGCCGCGGATTTCATTGGTCGTGTAACTGGACATGGGAGGTTCCGGCCCTGAAAAAAGACCGCGAATCATACCGGCCCGCGAACACCCCTGCCATACGAAAAGCGGCGGGTCCGCGGGCCCCGGGTCGCGGGCGGCGGTGCGGGCGTCGGGTGGTAAACTCGCCGCCGCTTGCTGGCACGCGGCACCACTCCCGGTCCCGCCCCCTGGAGTCGACTTGACGGACAACACTCCCGTTCCGCTCATCGTTTTTTCGCCGCAGCGCGAACCGTCCGAATTCATCAATAGCTTGATGCGCCGGGCGGGCGAGCCCGTGCATTGCACCTGGATCCCGGCGGTGCGCGACCTGGGAGAGGCGCTGGAACAGCTGAACCCCGAGCTGCTGATCTGCGCCTACGTGCCCGACGCCGAGGCGCGCCAGGCGGCGACGGTACGCGACCAGCTCGCCCCGCAAGTGCCGATGATCCTGGTGCGGCCGCAGATCTCCGAAACCGACATCGCCGCGGGCATGAAGCTCGGCGCGCGCGACGTGGTGTCGCTGTCGGCCACCGAGCGCGTGCAGTCGGTGATCTCGCGCGAGCTGCGCACCTTCCGCCTGGAGCGCGCGCTCAATGCCACGCTGCAGTCGGCCAGCGACTACCGCCGCCAGCTGCAGTCGGTGCTGCAGCGCTCCAACGACGCCATCCTGCAGGTGCAGGAAGGCATCGTGGTCGACGCCAACCAGACCTGGCTCGAGCTGTTCGGCTACGCCGACGCGGGCGCGGTGGTCGGCCAGCCGCTGATGGACCTGTTCGACGACCGCTCGCACGCGGCGCTCAAGGGCGCGCTGGTGGCCTGCACCCAGGGCAAGTGGTCGGACCATCCGCTCAAGGTGAACGCGGTGCTCGGCGACGGCACGCAGCTGCAGCTCGACCTGGTGCTGACGCCCGGCGAATACGAGAACGAGCCCTGCGTGCGCATCATGGTACCCGCCAGGAAGCGCGACGAGCGCCAGCTAACTACCGACCTGAGCGACGCCGTCAAGCGGGACGCCAGCACCGGCTTGCTGCTGCGGCGGCCGCTGCTCGACGCCGTCGGCGCCCGCATCGCCGCGCCGCCGGCCGGCGGCGTGCGCTTCATGGCGCTGGTGCGACCCGACAAGTTCGCCGAGCTCGAGAAGGACGTGGGCGTGCGCGCCAGCGAACAGCTGGTCGGTGAATACGCCGCCACGCTCAAGTCGCACCTGGGCCCCAATGACATCGCCGGGCGGTTTTCCGGCGTCGCGTTCCTCGCGCTCATCGAGCGTGGCAACCCGCACGACGTCGAAGCCTGGGCCGAATCGCTGGTGGCGCGCTTCAGCGAGAACGTCTCGACGATCGGCCAGCGCACGGTGCACTCCAGCTGTACCGTGGGCCTGACGGCGGTGCCCACCTCCGGCTCCAATGTCGACGCGGTGATCGCCGACGTCATCGAGGCGGTGCGTCGCGGCCGCAGCCAGGGTGGCAACCAGATCTTCCACCTCGACAAGGCCGACACCGACACGCGCGTGCAGGCCTACGACATGATCTGGGTGAAGCACATCAAGACCGCGCTGATGGAGAACCGCTTCCGGCTGGTGCAGCAGCCGGTGGCGAGCCTGCAGGGTGAAGACCCGAACATGTTCGACGTGCTGGTGCGCATGCTGGATCACCAGGGCAAGGAAGTGCTGCCCGCGGATTTCATGGCGGCCGCCGAGCGCAATGACCTGTTGAAGAACATCGATCGCTGGGTGGTGGGCGCGTCGCTGTCGTTCGCCGCCAAGGCCAGGCCGGGCTGCCTGTTCGTGCGCCTGTCGCGCGACAGCGTGGTCGACACGGGCTTCATCGACTGGCTCAAGACGCAGCTTGCCAGCGGCAAGCACGAGCCCCAGCGGCTGTGCTTCCAGGTCACCGAGAGCATCGCCGAGCAATACATGAACGCCGCGGTGACGCAACTCGCCGCCTTGAAGAAGCTCGGCTTCCGCATCGCCATCGAACGCTTCGGTTCGGGACGCGACCCCTACAAGCTCCTGACCGCGGTGCCGCTCGACTTCATCAAGATCGACGGCGCGCTGGTACAGGACCTGGCCGGCAATCCCGAGACCCAGATCATCGTGAAGAAACTGGTCGAAGCGGCGGTGAAGGCGAAGATCGAAACGATCGCGGAGCGCGTCGAGGATGCGAACACCATGGCGGTGTTGTGGCAGCTCGGCGTGCAGTTCATCCAGGGCTACTTCGTCAACGCGCCCGAGGAAGTGGTCATGGCCGAAGGCCAGGGCCGGCGCTGATCCCGGCCGCCGATCAGGGCGCCCGTTCGTTCGAGTAGATAGCCGTCGTGGCGGGACTCGAGCTCGTCACCCAGCCGCGGTACATGCCCGGGGAGTTCATCGCGAAGGCGATGTGCCCCGCGCCGTCCATGACGATCACGCCGCCGTCACCACCGAGGTCGCCGATGTTGGCGATCGTGGCCGAGGCGGCCGACTGCACGCCCTCGCCGTGCAAGGCGATCCGGTCGCAGATCTGCCGCGCCGCGCTGGCGCGGATGAAATATTCGCCGGAGCCCGTGGCCGACACGGCGCAGGCGCCGTCGGCCGCGTAGGTGCCTGCCCCGATGACCGGCGAGTCGCCGATGCGCCCCCAGCGTTTGCCAGTCATGCCACCCGTGGAAGTACCCGCGGCCACGTGACCGTTCACGTCCATGGCCACCGCACCCACCGTGCCGCGCGAATGCGTGCGATCGAGCTCCGCGGCGTGGTCGCGCCGCCAGTCGAGCAGCTGCTGCCAGCGCTCCTCGGTGCGGAAGTAGTCGGGCGACACCTGCGGCAGGCCCTGCTCCACCGAGAACTGGTCGGCGCCGTCGCGGGCCAGCATCACGTGCGGCGACTTCTCCATCACCGTACGCGCCAGGCTGATCGGGTTGCGCGTGCGCGTGACACCCGCGACCGCGCCGGCCTTGAGCGTGGCGCCGTCCATGATCGACGCGTCGAGTTCGTTGCGCCCCTCGGCGGTGAACACGGCGCCACGGCCGGCGTTGAACAGCGGATCGTCCTCGAGCACGCGGATGGTGGCCTCGACCGCGTCGAGGCTCGAGCCGCCGGCGGCCAGCACCTTCTGCCCGGCCGCGAGCGCGGCATCGAGGCCGGCGCGATACGCCGCTTCCTTCTGCGGCGTGAGATCGCCGCGTTCTATGACACCCGCGCCGCCGTGGATGGCCAGCGCCCAGGTACCCCGCGGGCCGCCATTCGCCGCCGCCACCGGGGTGTTCATCGCGGCCTTCAGCGCCGCCGCGGACGCCTCGTCGAAGGCGCCGTTGACGATGTTCACGCGCAGCGAGAAGGCCGGCCGCGTCACGGCGAAGGTCTTCAGATCGATCGCGCTCTCTTCGCCGATGCCCACCACCGGCACGTCGCGGAAATTGAACGGCCGGGCCTCGAGCGCGTCCGGCGCGCGTTGCGGCCGCACCAGCCACGCGAAGCCGCGGCCGATCGAGTACACCCGGGCGCGGCCGTCGGCTTCGATGCACAGCCCCGCCTTTTCGTCGATGCCGATGCCGGTGATGGAAGTGTCCTTTTCCTCGGTCGCGAGCCGCCCGACGAAAGTCACCAGCCGGCCCCAGCGCTCGCGAATGGCGAAGTGGCTGTCGGTGATCACGTGGCCGAGATACGGCAGGTGCAGGAAGTCGCGCTCCAGCGTGACGCCGGAGCCCAACGGGTTCGGCATGGCCTCGCTCGACAGCAGGCTGCCGCCGTCCATCGCGCCGTAGATGTACGCGCCGAGGATGGCCAGTCCCGCGCTGGTGCCGCCCAGCGGCTTGCCGGCCCGCACGTGCGCATCGATCAGCGCGGTGACCGGCGTGCCCTTGAGGTAGCGGATGTAGTTAGCCTGGTCGCCGCCGCCGAAGAAGATGCCGTCGGCTTTCTTCAGGATGGCGAGCACCCGCGGGTCGCTGGCCGCGGCGCGGTCGTGGAACACGATGGTCTCGACCGAAGCCGCGCCGCCGACCTCCTTGAGGAAGTCATTCTGCAAATCGTCCTCGCCCGAGGCGCGCAGGATCACGAGGTGTCCATGCCCCATCTTCTCGACGAACCAGCGGAAGGCCGGCACCGGCCAGTCGCCCCCGCCTAGCAGCATCAGCGCGCCCTCGGTATTGCCCGAACGTCCCGCCTTGAGGTTGCCGGCTTTGTAATAGTCCCAGGTGGGCGGCGCCTTGGCGTGCGCCGCCAGCGTGAAACTCGCGCACAACAGCAGTGCGATCGCAGTGAACCGACGCAGGGCCATCGCTATTCCTCGTTGGACATGCCCGCCGCGGGGGCAGCGCAGCTTTACACAAATCCTGTCGCGCGACCCGCGCTTTCGGTCGACTGGCTCCCCGCGAGCCCCCTAGAATTCATCCGCGGACTCATGAACGGGGATTCAGAACGTGAAGAACAAGTCGCTGCTGTTTGCGCTCGGTCTCGCTGGCCTCTCGACCTTGGCCATCGCCCAGGAACAATCCGACGAGAAGGTCGAGGAAATCCTGGTCATCGGCTCGCGCATCCCGCGCGTCAAGGCTGAAGGCCCGGCGCCGGTGACCACGGTTACCGCCCAGGACATCCTCGCGCAGGGACTCACGAGCGTCCCGGACGTTCTCAAGGCCATCACCCAGAACAACGGCGCCACCCAGAGCCCGCAGACTTCCAACGACTTCACCCCCGGGGCGGCACAGGTCAACCTGCGCGGACTCGGTCCCAATCACAGCCTGGTGCTGGTCAACGGCCGTCGCATCGCGGACTTTCCCCTGCCGCTCGACGGCCTCAGCAATTTCACCGACGTCTCCAACATCCCGGTGGGCATGATCGAACGTGTCGAAGTGCTATCGGGCAGCTCCTCGGCCGTCTACGGCTCCGACGCGATCGCCGGCGTCGTGAACTTCGTCCTGAAGAAGGACGTCGAGGGCGTGGATGTCAGCTACCGGTACGGCACCCCGACCGCCACGGGTGGCGGCGATTCCCACCAGCTGTCGCTGTCGGCGGGGCTCACGCGCGACAAGTTCCACGCGGTCTTCGGTCTCGAATTGCTGGATCAGCAACCGCTGTGGGCGTTCGACCGCGCGATCCAGGACAGCACCGCGGACAATCCGACCACCGACTCGCCGATCGCACGGCGTGACTTCCTGCGCATCGAACCCAACGACTACGTCTACATCGATCCGGGCCAGGCCACCTGCGCCTCGCTCGCGTACTTCAACAAGGGAACGACGACCTACGGCACGCGCCCGGGCTGGGGCCCGTGGGACGACGACCTGGATGACTGGGGCGACGGCCACTACTGCGGCAGCGAAGAATCCATCGGATACGGCACCATCGTGAGCCAACGCCGCGGCGCCACCGGTTACGGATCCTTCAACTACGACCTGAGCGACGACACGACGCTGTTCGCCGACGTCCTGGTCGGCGTGAGCAAGGTCGAGCTGTTCCAGGACGTGCAGGCCTGGAACTACATGGACGAGCTCGGCAACGAGGAAGGCTCGTTCTACAACGTGCAGGTGGGCGATCTCGACAACTGGTACCGGCAGTTCACGCCCGAGGAAATGGGCGGGCTCGAGCGCGGCATGGTCAAGAGCGACCAGACCAGCATCTCGATCACGCCCGGCATCAAGGGCAAGTTCGGTGACGACTGGGGCTACGAGGCGTTCCTCAACCACAGCTCGTACAAGATGGACGTGAGCTGGCCGCAGATCGTCGCGGCGGCGGCCAACGAGCTGTTCCTGGGACCGCAACTCGGCGTCGACGACGATTCGGGCCTGGCCATTTTCGATGCGGACCCGACCCGCCTCTACCGGCCGCTGACGCGCGAGGAGTACGACTCGATCGCGGCCTACACCACCTATCATCCCGAGTCGCGCAACGACTATGTCTCCTTCACGCTGACCAACAGCAGCCTGTTCACGCTGCCCGCGGGAGCGGTCGGATTCGCGGCCAATTTCGAAGCGGGCAACCAGTCATACGACCTGAACCCGGATCCATTGGCGCTCGAGTACTACTACTTCAGCTGGAAGGACCAGGATGGCCACGGTTCGCGCAATCACGTGTCGGGAGGCGTCGAATTCAGCGCCCCGCTGCTCGAGAAACTCGAGGCGCACGCCGCTGGCCGCTACGACAACTATCACTTCGCGGGCAACGACGTCGGCGAGTTCACGTACAACCTGGGCCTCGAGTTCCGGCCCATCGACAGCCTGCTGCTGCGCGGCTACTACGGCACCGGCTTCCGCGCGCCCGACCTGCACTACGTCTTCGCGGGCGCGGGCCAGGTGGAGTCCAGCGGCAATGACTACTACTACTGCCGCACCGAGGAACCGGACGAGGACATCGGCGACTGCTCGCTTTCCGACGTCGGATTCGTTTCGGTGCGCGAAGGTAACCGTGACCTCCAGCCCGAGACCAGCAAGTCCTGGGGCCTGGGCGTCGTCTGGGAGGCGAACGACAATTTCTCCACGTCGCTCGATTACTTCAACGTCAAGCTCGAAGACCAGGTGGTCAACCTGCGCATCGACAACCTGCTGCAGGACGAAGCGGATTGCCGCATCGGCGAAACCAGCGCCGGCACGCCGGTCGACATCAACTCGCCCACCTGCCAGCAGGCCATCGCCCGCGTGCAGCGCTATGCGGATGACGACCCGATCGCGCCGGGCGAGATCTTCCGCGTGCACGTGAACCCGATCAACATCGCGAACGAAAGCACCGATGGCTTCGACTTCGCATTCCGCTGGCGCCTGCCGATCGGCGATTCCTCGCTGACGTTCAACGGCGCATACACCTACGTGATCGATCACGACGCGCAGCAATACGCGGGCGATCCGGTCATCGACCAGTTCGACGTCGACTCCGGGGTGGTCATCCCCCGCGACATCGCGACCCTGAGCGCCACGTTCGACAGAGGCCCGTTCAGCGCCACGCTGTTCGGCAAGTATCTCGGCGAACTGCAGAACTACGACGAGGACGCGCTCATCGATTCGAGCTTCCTGCTGAATGCCTCCGCGTCCTACGAGTTCGGCAACGCGCTCAGCGCGCGCCTGACCGTCGACAACCTCACCGACGAGGATCCGGTCCGCGATCCGACCTACAACGGCTATCCGTACTACGACGCCGAGTGGTTCGACTCGGTGGGTCGCAGCGTGTACCTGACGCTCGAATACAGGTTCGGGGCCAAGTGACGCTGGCGGGTTTGCTGGCGTTCTGCGCCGTATATGCGCTCGCCGTGGCCACGCCGGGCCCCGGCGTCGCGGCCATCATCGCGCGCTCGCTGGCGCACGGCTTCAGGGGCGCGCCGGCGTTCATCGCGGGCTTCACGATCGGTGATCTGGTGTGGTTCGCGATCGCCGCCACCGGACTCGCGGCGCTGGCGAAAACTGCGGCGGCCGTGTTCGTCGCCATCAAGTGGGCCGGCGTGGTCTACCTGCTCTACCTGGCATGGAAACTCTGGACCGCCCCGGGCGAACGCATCGCGGTTGCGACCGACGATGACCGGCAGCACGGCTGGCGCGCTTTCCTCGCCAGCCTGATGCTGACGCTCGCCAACCCCAAGGCCATCCTGTTCTTCCTGGCGTTGTTGCCCACGGTCGTGGACCTGGCATCGCTCAACGCCGTGCGCTTCGTGGAAATCTCGGTGGCCATTGCCCTCGTGCAGCCCGCGGTGCTGTTCACCTACGTGTTCCTCGCGGCGCGGGCGCGCGACCTGTTCACCACGCCCCGGGCCGTGCGGCGGCTGAACCGCAGCTCGGGCGTGGCGATGGCGGGCGCGGCCGTGATCGTGGCGACCCGTTAGCGCGACCCCGCCGCGCGCGAGACTACGCCGCGTGCGCTGGCGTTTGCGCATCCGCGTCATTGCGGCGCGGGAACGGCATGAGCGCCGCCAGCATGGCCGTGACGAAGGCGCTGAAGACGACGCCGCTGTAGCGGCGCCCGTCGATGCCGGCGACCTCGAGCGCCACCAGGGTCACGAGGCCGAGCGCATTGAACGCGAGCAGCGCCAGGCACACGCGCACTTCCCGCCTGCGGAAAGCAGTCCCGAGCACACGGTCGAACACGTTCGGCCTGCGCCTGACGCTGATGCCGACCGCGAGGAACAGCATGAACGTGGTGGCGAGCGCGAAGATGGATCCCTGCCTCACGTCGGTGACGCGACCCGGGTAGATGAGGCTCGCGATCGGTCGCGCGGCGATCGCCACCGCCACCAGGGCATAGATCGCGAACTTCAGGCCGCGCGGCACGAAGCCGTCGACGCTGCGCGGCGTCAGCGAGGCACGGCGCTGTTCGCCCAGCGGCACCTCGGATCTCAGCCATCGGGTGAACACGATCGCGCCCAGCCCTAACAACACGAAGCCGATGCCCAAGAGCAGGTAGGCCGTGGCGAGCAGGCTGCGCCATCCGGGCATGCCAGGCGTCTTCAGGACCGTGGGTTCCAGGTCGAGGCGCCACGCCAGCAGCACCAGCACGCTGAAGATCGCCCATGCCTGGATCAGCAGGTTCAGGCCACTGAATCGCTCCAGCCCCGAGAGCACCTGCGGATGGGCCCTGGCCCATTCCGGGTTGCGATCGGCCACCACCGCACTCTTGAACTGCGCGGCCCAGCGCGCAGTCACCAGCACGCACACGATCAGCTGGGTCGCGTAGACGGCGAAATCGATCCATTCGCTCATGACTTCACCCCGGCCAGTACGTTCTTGAACAGCGCCGCGACCTGCGCGCGTGTCATTCCTTCGCCCAGCAGCATGCTCACGGTCTGGCGCATGGCACGCTCCGCCTGCCCGGATTTCGCACGGTGGACTTCGTGCGCGGCTTCATTGCGCACGAACGTGCCGCGGCGGCCGGCCGTGACCAGCACCCCGCGGTCCTCCAGCAGCTTGTAGGCGCGCGCCACCGTGTTGCGGTTGATCTGCAGGTCGTCGGCCAGTTGGCGCACGGTAGGCAGCGCGTCGCCGGGCTTGAGCTCACCTTCCGCGACGCCGTGCTGTACCTGCCGGACGATCTGCTCGTAGACCGGCTCGGGCGAACTGGTGACGATGTTGATTTCCATTTGTCCTATTAGCAACTAGGACAAACAGAAAGTCAACCGGGAGGAAGACTGTTTATTCGACCTCGAGCATGTCGACCGTGCGCCAGCCGCGCGGCAGCACCGAGCCGCGCTGCGCGCGCTCGCCGCGGTAGTCCTTCAGGTCCTTCCACTCGATCGTCATCTTGCGGTCGCCCGAACGCACGATCAGCGACTTGTCC
>DASSRK010000128.1:0-31442 GCA_035701825.1 Steroidobacteraceae bacterium | reverse complement strand
TCCGGCGCGCCGCATGCCTGGCTCACGCTGCCGGCCGGCCATGACCGGCGCGTGTTCGACCTGGGCAGTCCCCTGCAGATCGTCGCCGCGCCCGGCTGGCAGCTCACGGCGCTGGACGAGCTGCTCGATGGCCCCGGCGCGGTGTTGCCCGAGGCCGAGTACGCCGCGCTGGATGCCGAATGCGCGGCCACGGCCGAAAAGGTCTGCCAGACATTGCTCGCGCCGCCGCCGAGCGACACACTCGCGGCGATGACCGCGATGCGCGCCGAATTCATGCAGAACAAACTACCGGGCCTGCTCGAGGGCCTGCCGCCGCAGCGCGCGCGCAAGGTGACCAGCGAGGTCAACGCGGTACTGCACCAGTTCATCTCGGCCGCGAGGCGCGAGACACCGTGAGCGGGCGAACATGAGCGAGTGGCGCATCGGCAGCCGCGGCAGCGATCTCGCGCTGTGGCAATCGCGCACCGTGCTGGCGGAGCTGCGCACCCACAACGACGCGGCCGATCGCTGGCACTCGGACATCACGGTGATCACCACGCGCGGCGACGTCGACCAGACGCCATACCTGGCGGGCGGCGTCGAGAAGGGCTTCTTCACCAAGGAGCTCGAGGTCGCGCTGCTCGGGAAGCGCATCGACCTCGTGGTGCACTCGTTGAAGGACCTGCCCACCGCGGAGCCCGCCGGGCTGTGGAACCGCACCATCCTGCCGCGCGCCAGCGCGGCCGACTGGCTGCTGATCCGGCGCGAGTTCCACGCGCCGCGCGAGGACGGCCTGCTGCCGATAAAGGCCGGCGCGCGTGTCGGCGCCTCGTCGCTGCGCCGGACCGCGTTGTTGGGCCACTACGCGCCGCAGGTGCAGGCCGTGCCGCTGCGCGGCAACGTACCGACGCGGCTGCGCAAGCTCGCCGAGGGCGAGCAGGTCGATGCCATCGTGCTGGCCGCCGCCGGGCTCACGCGCCTGCAGCTCGACCTGTCGGCCTTCGAGGTGCTCGAGCTCTCGCCCGAGTGGTGGGTGCCGGCGCCGGGGCAGGGCGCGCTGGCCGCGCAATGCCGCGCCGCCGACTACGACGTCGAGGCGCAGGTCGCGGCCATCGTGCATGCGCCTACGGCGCGCGCCGTGTTCCTGGAGCGCGAATTCCTGCGCGTCATCGAGGGCGGCTGCTCGACACCGTTCGGCTGCCACATCGTCGGGAACCAGGCCTCCATCGGCATTGCCACCGACCAGGGCTGGGCCTCGGCCCGCATCGAACTACCGCAAGATCTCCCAGAGGACCCAAAACGTGACTCATTCATCCGCGCCGCCGTCGCCGGCTGCAAGCCCGGGCTCCCGCAAGCTGGCGCTCGACCGTTCGGCGACGCTCTTCGCGCGCGCTGAAGCGCTCATTCCCGCGGGCGTCTCGAGCCCGGTGCGTGCCTTCCGCAAGGTGGGCGGCACGCCGATATTCTTCCGCGAGGCGCAGGGCGCCCAGGCCACCGACGAAGATGGCAATCGTTACCTGGATTTCTGCATGGCCTGGGGTCCGCTGATCCTCGGCCACGCGCATCCGAAAGTGGTCGAGGCGGTGCGGCAAGCGGCGTCGCAGGGCCTGGCGTTCGGCACGGCCCACAAATATGAAGGCGAGCTCGCCGAGCGCGTGCTCGCGGCCTATCCCTACGCGAAGCTGGTGCGCTTCGTGGTGAGCGGCACCGAGGCGGTCGCCACCGCGGTGCGCATCGCGCGTGCCAGCAACGGCCGGCGCCGCATCCTCAAGTTCGACGGCTGCTACCACGGCCACGTCGACCAGCTCATGGTCAAGGCGGGCAGCGGCGTGGTCACGCAGGGCCTGGCCGACAGTGCCGGCGTGCCGGCCACGGTGGCGGCCGATACGCTGGTGCTGCCGCTCGGCGACGTGCCCGCGCTGGAGCGTGCCTTCGCCGAGGCCGGCAAGGACATCGCCGCCGCCATCATCGAGCCGCTGCCGGCCAACAACGGACTGCTGATCCAGTCGCCGGAGTACCTCAGGCGCCTGCGCGAGCTGACCGCGCAGCACGGCGCGGTGCTGATCTTCGACGAGGTGATCACCGGCTTCCGGTTCGGCTACCACGGCTACGACAGGTTGTTAGGCATCGAGCCCGACCTCACCACGCTCGGCAAGATCGTGGGCGGAGGACTGCCGGTGGCCGCGGTGCTGGGCCGCAAGGAACTGCTGTCGCAGCTCGCGCCGCTCGGCCCCGTCTACCAGGCGGGCACGATGGCCGGCAATCCCGTGTGCCTGGCCGCGGGCGTGGCCACGCTCACCGAGCTCGCCAACGGCGATGCGTACCGGCACATCGAGGCGCTGGGCAAACACCTGGACGCTGCGTTCGCGCGTCACGCGCTCAAGTCGCAGGCGCGGATGCCGCGCGTCGGCCCCATCGTCTGGCCATACTTCGATACCCGGGCGGCCTTGCCGGTGGCCGCCTCCAGCATCAGCGCCAGCGCCGTGGAGCAGTACCACGGGCGCTATCGCGGCTGGTTGTCGCACGGGGTGTACCTGCCGCCCTCGGCATACGAGGTCTGCTTCCTGTCGGCGGCTCACACCACCGCGGATGTCGATAAACTGCTCGACGTGTTGGCGACCAGCGAAAAGGCCTGATGCGCAGCTCCCTCCGTCCACGATTTGGCCAATGGATCGCGGAGCGGGCCGAGCTGCTGGTGCTCGCCTTCACCGTGCTCACCACGGCGTCGCTGGTGTTCTGGTGGACCGTGCTGCTGCGCGAGGAAATGCTGGCGGGCGAGCGCCGCGACCGCGAAGTCCTGCAGTTGCGCGCCGACGTCGACGAGGCCGAGCGCGTCGCGGGGTTCGAGGAAATCGCCGCGCGCCACGAGCGCCGCAATTTCATGCTCATCGGCGAGTCCACGCTGATGGCGCTGCTGCTGTCCGGCAGCCTGGTGGTGCTCTACGTGCTGGCGCAGCGCCGGCGGCGCCAGCGCGAGGACATGCAGAAGCTGCTGCAGTTCACCAGCCACGAGTTCAAGACGCCCGTCGCCGGCGTCAAGGGCCTGCTGCAGAGCCTCGCGCTCGGCAGCATCCCGGACGCGCAGCGCGCCGAGCTCATCCGGCTGGGCCAGCTGGAATGCGACCGGCTCGAGCATCTGGCCGAGACCATCCTCGCCTACCAACGCGCCATGGCGCGCGATTCGCGCGAAGGCGTCCCGGCCGTCGACTCGGTGCAGTTCATCAACGACCTGCTGGCGCATCGCGCGCGCACCGCGGCGCCCGGCGAAGTGCAGCTCGGCCAGTTGCAGGCCGCGCAGGTGCTGGCCGATCGTGACGGGCTGCGCGTCATCCTCGAGAACCTGCTCGACAACGCCAACAAGTACGGCGGCGGCAGCGTGCAACTCAATGGCAGCGTGGTCGATGGCCGCTGGCGGCTCGACATCCGCGACCGCGGCCGCGGTTTCACGGCCGAGACCGCGGAAAAGATCTTCGACCTGCACGATCGCGGCAGCGGCGAGGGCATGACGCATGGCGCCGGGCTGGGACTTTCGATCGCGCGCCAGCTGGCGCGGCGCATGGGCGGCGACATCAGCGCGTTCAGCGCGGGGCCCGGGCAGGGCGCGGTCTTCAGCGTGACGCTGCAGCTGGCGCCGGCCGGCGCGCTGCCGGCCGCACGACAGGGCACCGTGCATGGGTGACCGCATCGCCATCGTCGAGGACGAGCGCCTGGTGCGCGAGCTCGTGGCCGTCAACCTGCGGCACGCGGGCTACGACATCGTCGCGGCGGAAAACTTCGAGCAGGGCAAGGAACTGCTCGCCAGGCAGGATTTCCAGCTCGCCATCCTCGACGTGATGCTGCCGGGCGGCGATGGCTTCGCGCTGACGCGCTTCGCGCGCGACCAGGGGATCAACGTGCCCATCCTGATGCTGACCGCGCGCAGCGACACCACCTCCAAGGTGCGCGGCCTGGACGCCGGCGCCGACGACTATCTACCCAAGCCCTTCGACGTCAACGAGCTGCTGGCACGCGTGCGCGCGCTGCTGCGCCGTGCCGGCGGACGCGCGCCGAGCGCGCCACCGCGGCTGGCGTTCGCGCGTTACTGGGTGCGCTTCGACACCGGCCAGGCGCTGACCAACGAAGGCGAGGTGTCGCTCTCCGACAAGGAGCTGCGGCTCATGGAAGTGTTCTCGGCCAACGAGAACCGCGCGCTGACCCGCACCGACCTGCTGGAAGAGGTGTGGGGCATGGACCAGTTCCCCACCGACCGCACGGTCGACAATTTCATCCTGCGCCTGCGGCGGCTGTTCGAACCGGATCCCGAGAACCCGGTGCACATCGTGACGCTGCGCGGGCGCGGGTACCTTTTCCGGAGCGCGCCATGAACGCCGAGTCCCCCACGCGCGCGCCCGGCGCGGCCCGGGTGACGCCCATCGGCGCCGCCGAGATCAACGCCGCGCGCGAGTACTTCACCGGCCTGCACACGCGCCTGAGCGACGCCTGGCAGGCACTCGACCCGCAGGCGCCGCAGCGCCGCGACGAATGGCAGCGCCCGGCGGGCGACGTGCTCTCCGGCAACGGCCGCCTGTCGCTCATCGAGAACGGCGCGACCTTCGACCGTGCCGGCGTGGCGTTCAGCGACGTCGCCGGCGCCAAACTACCCGCGGCCGCGAGCGAGCGGCACACGGAGCTTGCCGGCCAGCCGTTCCGCGCGATGGGCACGAGCTGCGTGGTGCACCCGGTGAATCCGTATGCGCCGACCTCGCATGCCAACGTGCGGCTGTTCACGGCGCGCGGCGGCGAGATGTGGTGGTTCGGCGGCGGATTCGACCTCACGCCGGTCTATCCCTTCGACGAGGACGCGCGCGCCTGGCATCGCGCCGCGCAGGCGGCCTGCGCGCCGGCCGGCCCGCGCGCCTATCCACTGCTCAAGGAGGCCTGCGACCGGTACTTCTGGCTGCCGCATCGCGCCGAAACGCGCGGCATCGGCGGCCTGTTCGCCGACGACCTCAATGATGCGCACGCCGAGATCGGCGGCGACTTCGAGCACTGCTTCGCGCTGATCCGCCGCATCGGCGACGCCTACCTCGACAGCTACGTGCGCATCGTCGAGGCGCGCCGCGGTACGCCGTTCGGCGCGCGCGAGCAGGATTTCCAGCGCGTGCGCCGCGGCCGCTACGTCGAATTCAACCTGGCCTTCGATCGCGGCACGCGCTTCGGCCTGCAGTCGAGCGCGCGCACCGAGTCGCTGCTGATGTCGCTGCCGCCGCGCGCCGAGTGGCGCTACGACTACCGGCCCGAACCGGGCTCGCCCGAGGCGCGCCTCGCGGAGTACCTGAAGCCCCGGGACTGGCTGGGCGCCCCGTGAAGACCGGCGTCCTGCTGGTGAACTCCGGCACGCCGGCGTCGCTCGCGACGCGCGACGTGCGCGCCTTCCTCGCGGGCTTGCTGGGCGATGCGCGCGTGGTCGAGCTGCCGCGCTGGCTGTGGCTGCCGTTATTGCACCTGATCATCCTGCGCGTGCGCCCGCGCGCCAGCGCGAAGAAGTACGCCGCCATCTGGACGCCCGCGGGTTCGCCGCTGGCGATCGAGAGCGAGGCGCTGCGCCGCGGGCTCGAGCAGTCGCTGGCGGCGGCGCAGGTGCCCGTGGAGCTTGCCATGCTGTACACCGGCGGCACGAAAGTCCCCGACGCCATCGCCAAGCTGCGCTCCGCCGGGGCGGAACAGATCCTGGTGATCCCGATGTTCCCGCAATACTGCGGCGCCTCCAGCGGCGCGGTGTTCGACCAGGTGTCGGCGGCGCTGCAGGCCATGCGGCACGTGCCGTCGCTGCGCTTCGTGTCCGACTACCATGCGCAACCCGACTACATCGGGGCCCTGGCGGCGAGCATCGCCGAACACCGGCGCGCGCACGGCGCCACGCAGCACCTGCTGATGTCCTACCACGGGGTGCCCGAGCGCTATGTCGCCCAGGGCGATCCGTACCGCGCACAGTGCGAGCGCACCTCGGCGCTGGTGGCGCAGAAGCTCGGCCTCGCGGCCGGCGAGTGGAGCGTGTCCTTCCAGTCGCGCTTCGGGCGCGCCCGGTGGCTGCAGCCGTACACCATCGAGGTGCTCGCCGGCCTGCCGAAGCGGGGCGTGCGCAGCGTGAGCGTGGTCTGCCCGGGCTTCGCGGCCGACTGCCTCGAGACGCTCGAGGAGATCGGCATGGAGAATCGCGACGCCTTCCTCGGCGCGGGTGGCGGGACCTACCACTACATACCGGCGCTGAATGCGCGCCCCGACCACGTGGCGGCGCTGCGCGCCGTGGTGCTGGGGCGGCTGGCCGGGGAAGAATCCGCATGCTCTGGCTGAAGGCGTTCCACGTGGTCGGCGTGGTGAGCTGGTTCGCGGCGCTGTTCTACCTGCCGCGCCTGTTCGTGTACCACGCGCAAATACAAGGAGCGCATGCGCTGCGCGCCGGGGGCGCCGTCACCGCGATCGAGGACCCGGTCGGCAATGCGCGCTTCAAGATCATGGAGCGCAAGCTGTTCGGCATCATGACCATCGCCGCGCTGATCGCGCTCGGCTTCGGCGTCGCGATGCTGGCCGCCAGCCCGGACTATCTACTCATGCGCTGGCTGCAGCTCAAGCTGGTGCTGGTGTTCCTGCTGATCGGCTACCACGGGGCGTGCCTGGCGCTGCTGCAGCAGTTCGCGGCCGACCGCAACGCGCGTTCCGAGCGCTGGTACCGCCTGTTCAACGAGGTTCCCGCGCTGCTCCTGATCGGCATCGTCATCCTGGCGGTCGTGAAGCCGTTCTGAATCGCGGCGGGGTCGGGTATAAGAGGGTCACCCACACCCTCACGACGCAGGTTCGCCCGCCATGCACCTGTCCAGAACCCTCGCCCTTGCCACGGGCCTCTTCGTACTTCTGATCACCGCCTGCTCACGCGAGCAGCCGGGCCCCGGGCCGGCGCCGTCCGCCACGGCGCCGCAGGCCGCGGCGCAGGACTGGCCGGCCTTCGCCGATGCCTTCATCGAGGCGCGCTTCCGGGCGGATCCCTACTTCGCGGTGCAATCCGGCCGACACGAATACGATGGCCAGATGCCCGACTGGAGCCGCGCGGCCCTCGACGCGGAGGTCGCGGCCTTGCGCGAGCAGCGCGAGCAGCTCGACAAGTTCGACCCCGGCGCGCTCACCGATGCGCAGCGCTACGAACGCGAGTACCTGCGCTGGGTCATCGACACCGAGATCTTCTGGCGCGCGACCGTGCAGGCGCCGTTCCGCAACCCGGCCTGGTACATCGAGAAGCTCGATCCGTCGATGTATCTGACGCGCGAGTACGCGCCGCTCGAGAAGCGCCTCGAGGGCTTCCTCGGCTACGCGCGCGCCATCCCGCGACTGGCGACGGCCATCCAGGCGAACCTGGGTTCATCGCTTCCGAGGTCATTCATCGAGCGCGGCACCGCCGGGTTCGGCGGTTATGCCAGCTTCTTCCGCGACGAGATGCCGCCCATCCTCGCGCAGCTTCCGCAGGGCGCGAAGCGCGAGGAGCTCGCGGCCGCGACGCGCGCCGCCGCCGAGGCCATGCAGGCACTGGCCCGGTGGATGGAGGCGCAACGCGCGCACGCCGGCGATGATTTCGCGCTCGGTCCGGCGGGATTTTCCGAGATGCTGCGCGTCACGGAGCAGGTCGACGTGCCGCTCGAGCAGCTCGAGCTCGTCGGCCGCCAGGACCTGGAGCGCAACCGCACGGCGCTGACCGAGGCCTGCAAGGCCTTCGCGCCCGGCGCCACGCTTGCCGCCTGCGTCGACAAGATGCGCGCCGACAAGCCGCGCGGCGGCACGGTGGAGGGCGCGCGTGCGCAGCTCGCGCAACTGCGGCAATTCGTCTCCGACCAGCACCTGGTCACGATCCCGAGCCAGGAGCAGGCATCGGTGGCCGAGTCGCCGCCGTTCAACCGCGGCAACTTCGCGTACATCAGCATCCCGGGGCCGTTCGAGAATCCGACGGTCAAGGCGACTTACTACGTGTCGCCACCCGATGCGAAGTGGAGCGCCGCCGAGCGCAACGCGTACCTCCCCGGCAAGGCTTTCCTGCTGTACGTGTCGGCGCACGAGGTGTGGCCGGGACATTACCTGCAGTCGCAGTTCTCCAACGCCAACCCGTCGCGCGTGCTCGCGCTGTGGTGGGACTACGCCTTTGGCGAAGGCTGGGCGCACTACGCCGAGGAGATGATGTACGACGCCGGCCTCGGGGCCGGCGACCCGGAGATGCGCGTCGGCATGCTCACCAATGCCCTGCTGCGCGACGTGCGCTTCCTCTCGGCCATCTGCCTGCACACCGGCTGCATGACGTTGGCCGAATCCGAAGCGATGTTCCGCGAGCAGGCATTCGCCGATGCCGGCAACGCGCGCCAGCAGGCGCTGCGGGGCACTTATGATCCCGGCTATCTCGCCTACACCCTCGGCAAGCTCATGATCCGCAAGCTGCGCAACGACTGGATGACGGCGCACCCGGACGGCACGCTGCAGCAGTTCCACGACCGGTTCCTGTCGTACGGCACGCCGCCGGTCCCCATGGTGCGCAGGCAGATGCTCGGCGCCGCGGGAGCTGTCCTCTGATGGCGACACTAACTACCGGCGCGTGCTGCGGTGCGCGCGGCCGGCGCCCGCTTTCGGTGCGCGTATCCGGAGTGGGTGTCGCCACCCGGGCGACCGGTTCCCCGCGCATTACGGAATTTCCCGTCGCGCGGCGGCCCGCCAGCGGATTCAAGCACTAACAACTGTGCCACGGTGTCGGCGCACTCCGACAGCGTGTAGGCACGGGCGCTGAGGGAACTTCTTAGAGAATGGGCGCTCGATATGGTCCATGCGCAAAACAATTCTGACGGCGGCCGCGTGCATCGCGGTGGTGGGAGCGGCGCTCGCGCAGGTCGAGGCGACCAGCAGCACCTATGTCCTCGACGTGGATCCGGCGCGTTACAACGGCCCGCCCGGCCAGCGCCTCGCGGTGCTGCTCGGCGACCAGCCGCGGCACGTGGCGCTCAACGCCCAGGATGAAATCTGCGTCCAGTTGCAGCGTGCGACCACCGACAGCTCCGTGGTCGCGCGCGTGAAGGTGCTCAAGCCGGAGAAGCATGACGCGGCCGTGGTGGTCGTGGCCGGGCCCGGGGTCTCGCCGGGAACCTTCCGCAGCACGCCCTGGGGCATGCTGCTGCGCATGGTGCCCGAGAAGGCCATCTCGCTCGGCGTGGTCAAGCCGGTGGGCACGGCCGACGCGCCGGTCTGCACGCTGTGAGCGGGGCTAACTACCCTCCGGATCCCGGGGTCCGCGCACCACGTCGATGATGCGGCTTTCGTTGTCCGCGCCGTAACCGGCCGCGCACAGCCGGCGGTACAGCCCGGCCGCCGCCTCGCCCAGCTCCCGCGATGCGCCCAGCCGGCGCGCCAGCCGCAACGCGTACTCGACGTCCTTGAGCCGCAGCACGGGCGTGAAGTTCACCGCGGTCGAATGATCACCGGCGATGAAGCGGCGCACGTTGCGCACCACCTGCGGGCTCGCGGCCTGGCCGCTGGCGATCGCGTCGGCCACCAGCCTCTGGTCGAGCCCGGCGCGCTCCACCAGCGCCATTCCTTCGGCCGCGGAGGCGATCTGCACGGCGCCGAGCAGGTTGACCATGAGCTTGTAGACCGTGCCCTGCCCGACGCCGCCGAAGTGCAGCACGCGCGTGGCGAGCGAGGCGAATATGGGCCGGGCCGCGTCGAGATCGGCCGGTTCCGCGCCCACGAGCAGCGTCAGCGTGCCCGCGGCCGCCGCGTCCGGGAGGCCGGTGACCGGCGCATCGACGTAACGGAAGCCGCGGGCGCGCACCTTTTCCGCGAGCTCGAGCACCCAGTCATAGGACAGCGTCGAGCACTCGATGCACAGGGCATCGGGCGCGTTGTCGGCCGCGAGCGCGCCTTCGTCGCCCAGCCACATCGCGCGCGATGAGTCGTCGTCGGCGGTCATGCCGATGATCACGTCGGCCTTGCGCGCCGCATCGCGCGCCGATGCGGCGATGCGCGCGCCGGCTTTCGCCAGTGGTTCGGCGCGGGGCGCGGTGCGGTTGAACGCGGCCAGCGTGTGTCCCGCGGCCGCGAGCCGCGCGGCCATGCCCACGCCCATCTTGCCGAGCCCGAGGAAGGCGACTCTCATCAGTTAGTCCCGACTGCTCTCATGTCAGGACCTGATATTAACCTCAGCGCGCCAGCCACCCACCGTCCACGGGGAGGATGATGCCGTGGACATAGTCCGACGCGCGCGACGCGAGGAATACCGCCGCTCCGCCAAGGTCCTGAGGGTTCCCCCAGCGGCCCGATGGAATGCGCGCGAGGATCTCCGCGTTGCGCTTCGCGTCGGCCTGCAACGCCGCGGTGTTGTTGGTCGCGAAATAGCCCGGCGCGATCGCGTTGACGTTGATGCCCTGCGACGCCCACTCGTTCGCCAGCAGGCGCGTGAGCCCGGCGATGCCGCTCTTGCTCGCGGTGTACGAGGGCACACGGATGCCGCCCTGGAACGACAGCATCGAGGCGATGTTGATGATCTTGCCGCCGCCGTTCGGGATCATGTGGCGCGCCGCGGCCTGCGACAGGAAGAACACCGCCTTGAGGTTCACGTCGAGCACCGCGTCCCAGTCGGCCTCGGTGAAATCGATGGCGTTGGCGCGGCGGATGATGCCCGCGTTGTTGACCAGCACGTGCAGGCCGCCGAGCTTGAGCGCGACCTCGGCCACGATGCCGGGGTAGTCAGGCTTCGCGCCGAGGTCGGCGTTGACCCAGATCGCGCGGCGTTTCATCGCGTGGATCGAGCCGAGCGTCTCCTCGGGATCGCTGCGCCCGATCAGCGCCACGTCCGCACCGGCGCCGGCCAGTGCCTCGGCGATGGCACGCCCCAGCCCGGTGTTCGCGCCCGTGACCGCCGCGACACGGCCCCGCAGGTCGAACGAGGGGCTGAAATTGCCGCCGTCGACGCCGATCACTTGAGCACGTTCATCGGAACCCAGGCGACGTCCTTGTATTCCTGGTTCTCGCCGCCCATCGCCCAGATGAAGCTGTAGTTGGACGTGCCGCAGCCGGTGTGGATGGACCACGGCGGCGCGATGACCGCCTCCTCGTTGGCGACGAAGATGTGCCGCGTCTCGTGCGGCTCGCCCATGATGTGCACCACGCGCGCGTCGGGCTTGAGGTCGAAGTAGAAGTAGGTCTCCGAGCGCCGCTCGTGCAGGTGGCAGGGCATGGTGTTCCACACGCTGCCTTCCTTGAGCGAGGTCAGGCCCATGAGCAGCTGCGCCGACTTGCAGATGTCCGGGTTGATGTACTGGTAGATAGTGCGTTCGTTGGCGGTGGCCGGCGCGCCCACCGGCATCGGGTTGGCGCGCGCCAGGTCGATCTTCACGGTCTCGTGGCGCGCATGCGCCGGCGTGCTCGCGAGATAGAACTTGGCCGGCGCGGCCGGCGAATCCGAGCTGAAGGACAGCGTGTTCGTGCCCATCGGCACGTACAGTCCTTCGCGCGCGGCGAGCGCCGTGGTCTTGCCGTCGACGCTGACCTTGCCGGGCCCGCCGACGTTGATGATGCCGAGCTCGCGCCGCGCGAGGAACGGACCCTTGTTGAGCTCCGGCACCTCGTTGAGCTCGACCGCCTTGCTCACCGGCATCACGCCGCCGACGATCATGCGCTCGACGTGGCTGAAGGTGAGGCTGACCTCGTCGGGCGAGAAGATGCCGCCCACGTGATAGAGCTGCCGCAGCTTCGCCGTGCTGGCGTTCTCGATGATGGACGGGTGGCTCGCGTGTCGGCTGTCGAACTTCATGGGGTCGGGGTCCGGGGCGATGTCTGGGAGGCGGATTCTAGCCTGTGTCCGGCGGCGTGGAAACCGGTGTCATTGGAAATGGGGACACGCTTCATTTTGCTCGGCTGCGCGCCAGAACTTTCACCGGGCAGGCGGCTGGCAGGAATCCCGAATGACCAGGTGCGGCTCGAGCGGCGTAACCATCGCATGCGTTCCGCCAGCCGCCTCCGGATGCAGGATCTTGGTCGCCGCGATGCGCCCGAGCTCGCGAATGGGCAGGCGGATGGTGGTGAGCGATGGCAGCAGTCGCGCCGCCAGCGGGCCATCGTCGAAGCCGACGATGGACAGGTCACCCGGGATCGACAGGCCCAGGCGGTTGGCGACGCGGTAAACGCCCGCCGCCATCTCGTCGTTGCTGGCGAAGATCGCCGTGGGCCGCGGGTTGAGCGCCAGCAGCTTCTCGCCACCGGCGACGCCGCTCTCGTAGGTGTAGCCACCCTCGACGATGAGCTCGTCGGGGAGCGCGATCGAGCGCGCCGCCAGCGCCTCGCGGAAGCCCGCCAGCCGCTCGATCGCCGAGCGGAATCCCGAGGGACCGGCGATGTAGCCGACGCGCTTGTGCCCGAGCGAGACCAGGTAGTTAGCCACCTCGGCGACCGCGAGCCGGTCGTTGGAGATCACGATGCGCGCCGGGTCGTCCAGCACGGTGTAGGTGATGCGCACGTAGGCGCAGTCGGCGGCCTCGAGCGCGTGCGTCAGCTCGTCGTTCTCGGAGACCGGCGGCAGCAGGATGGCGCCGCGCAGTTTCTGGCGCTCGGCGAAGCGGCGCACGCCGGCCACGTAATCCGGCTTCTTGCGGTCGCAGGGATGCACCACGACCTCGTACTCGGTGTTGCGCACGGCATCGAGCACGCCCTCCATCATGTTCACGATGTACTGCGCGTTGGGATTGTCGTAGACCAGCCCGATGAGGAACGACTTGCGGAACGCGAGGCCGCGCGCCTGCGGATCGGGCACGTAGCCGAACTTGTCGATGACCGCCTGGATGCGCGCGCGCGTTTCTTCCTGCACCAGCGGCGACTGGTTGATGACGCGCGACACCGTTTTCTTCGACACGCCAGCGAGCCGCGCGATGTCGTTGATGGTGGCGTTGCGTCCGGGCTTGATGGCGGCCGGCCTGGCCGGCGGCGCGATCCTGGGCGCGACTCGAACGCCGCTGTTCTTCTTGCGCTTCATGGCTCGGGGATTGTACGAGAGCGGCCGGCGTCGCGGCAGGGATGTCCCGCGATGTCCCGCGGGGCCCTCGTTTATGCAACCGGTGTCATCGGGACGGTGACACAACGCAGTACGCCGAGCCCGGTGAACACCGCTTCGGAAGCCTGTCCGGCGTTGATCGAATGGACCCCGGTGACCGCGCCCGTGGACACCAGCGTCCCGGCACGCATCGGCTGCCCGCGGCGCGCGTTACAGCCCAGCGCGAAGGCCAGCGCCGCGAGCGGACCGCCGCTCACCGAGGCGGCGCTGCCGCGGCCGACCACCTCGCCGTCGATGCGGGTCTCGCAGGTGAGCGCCGCGAGTTCGCGCGTCTGCCAGTCCGGGATCTCCGGGCCGAGCAGCAGGCCGGCGTTGTTGCCGAAATCGCTGATGACCACGGCGGGCCCGAAATCGTTGATGTTCTGCAGCGGGCTGCTCGCGATCTCGACGCCGATGTACATGGTCTTCACGAAGCGCCGCGCGCTCTCGGCGCTCCACTCGGACACCTCGGGCGGCACGTCCCTGGCGAGCTCGACCACGAATTCGGCCTCGATCGCGGCGAAGCCCTGCGCGAACACCGGTACGTCCATGGCGTGCGAGTCCTGCGCGTGCCGCAGTCCGCGGCGGAAGATGGGCCCGACCAATCGTTGGGCGCCGTGGAAGTCGCTGAGCGGCGCGGGGATCCAGCCGACTTTCCACCCGACGATCTCATCGCCCCACAGGGCGATCGCCGCGTCCTGGCAGCGATAGGCGGACGCGAGGTCCGTCGGCTGCACGCCGGGATATTCTGTGAGCGAGCCTGCGGCGCGGCGCGCTTTCACGAACGCGGCAGCCGCCCCCTGGGCATCGAACGCGGGACCGGAAACGACGGATACCAAGCTGTGAGACCTTTGACGAGCGGAATTCTGGCGTCGATGTTATATAGGGAAACCGGTGTCATTTTCAACGTTTCGAGGGGACAAGACATGTCAAATCGCATATGGGCGCTCGGAATGCTGCTGTGTGCCCGCCTGGCGCTGGCGGACGGGACCACGCTCGCGTTTCCCGGCGCCGCCGGCGCGGCCGCGACCACCCCGGGAGGCCGCGGGGGCGAGGTGGTGCGCGTCACCACGCTCGCGCCCAATGGGCCCGGGTCCTTCGTCGATGCCGTGAGCCGCAAGGGACCGCGCATCGTGGTGTTTGAAGTCGGCGGCGTCATCGACCTCGGCGAGTACACGGTCAGGATCACCGAGCCCTTCCTAACTATCGCCGGCCAGACCGCGCCGGCGCCGGGCATCACGCTGATTCGCGGCGGCATCGACATCGCCACGCACGACGTGGTGGTGCGCCACATCCGCGTGCGGCCGGGCGATGGCGGCCGGGCGCGGCTCTCCGGCAACGACTACGACGCCATCTCCACGCTCGGCGGCGCCCACGACGTGATCGTCGACCATTGCTCGCTGACCTGGGCCACCGACGAGAACCTGTCCGCGTCGGGACCGCGGTTCACCGGCAACACGCCGGATGAATGGCGCGAGGGCACATCGCATCGCATCACCTTCAGCAACAACATCATCGCCGAGGGGCTCGCGAACTCCGTGCACGTCAAGGGCGAGCACTCCAAGGGTTCGCTGATCCACGACAACACGTCCGACATCCTGATCGCCTGGAACCTGTACGCGCACGACAAGGAACGATCGCCGCTGTTCAAGGGTGGCGCGCGTGGTGCCATCGTCAACAACCTGATCTACGACCCGGGCCAGCGCGCGATCCACTACAACCTGATCGCCGAGGAGTGGGGCGAGCATCCGTACCAGGTGGGCGAGATGGCCATCGTCGGCAACGTGCTGCGCGGCGGCCAGTCGACGGTCGAGGGACTGCCGCTGGTCACGGTCGGGGGCTCGGGCGATGTCGCGATCTACGAGCAGGACAACATCGCCGTGGATCGCTGGGGCCGGCCGCTGCCGATGCGCGGGCTGTACACCACGACGCCCATCCGGATCCTCAAGCTGCCGGCGCCGAAGATTCCCGGCGTCACGCCGCTGCCCGCGCGCCAGGTGCAGGACTACGTGATCAACAACGCCGGTGCGCGCAATTGGGATCGCGACCACGAGGACGCCCGCGTCGTCGCCGACACCATCGAAGGCCGCGGCTACATCATCGACAGCCAGTCGGAGTGGGGCGGCTACCCGAAGCCCGCGCCTACCTACCAGGCGTTCGACCCCTCTGGCTGGAACCTCGACGACATGACCCCGAAAGTGCCGCCCAAACGGGTGTGGGTGAAGTGAAGACGGTGAAGACGGTGCCGGAGCATGCATTCCGGCATAACTCGCCAGACGGCTGAGGGCGATTCAAGCCAGCGGACAAGAGTTATGCCGGAATGCATGCTCCGGCACCATCTTTCTACGTCCCCTGCTGGACGAAGGGCACCTTGGCGAAGAGTTCGCGTTCGGCGCCGCGGGGGTCGTCGACGAGGCGTGAATCCACGTTGATGACCAGGGTCTGGCGGCGCGGCAGGGTGTACGGCTCCCAGCGCGGCAGGCCTGGATAGCCAGGGTCGCCGCTGCGCGCGAACGCGAGCAGCGACTGTTGCATCGTGGCGCTCACGCGCCGCGCCTCGTCGCCATCGCCGGTCAGCGATCCGGGCGCGGCCAGCGTGCCGAACACCAGCGGAATATCGAGTGTGTGGCAGGCGCCCCATTTGCCACCGTCGAGCGGCGAGCCCCAGTCGAGCTGGTAGGCGTACGCGGGCGCGCCCTGCTGCGCGCGCAGCTCCGCCTCGATGATCGCGGCCCGCCACGAGCGGCCCGCGGTGGTCGCGGCGAAGAACACCTCGCTCGGCGCATAGTGCGGATACAGCCGCCGGTACTCGGCGACCACGTGCGCGCCCGAGATGTCCACGCGCATCTCGGCCTCGAGCCGCCGCGGCAACTCCTCCCAGCCCAGCGCGAACGTGGCCGGATCGGCGCGCCCGATCAGCGAACGCGTCTCGTCGTGCGTGTTGCCGATGATCATCGGAATGCCGGCGGATTGCGCCGGCGCGTCCGGATAGAACGGATGCCGCGCGAGCGTGCGCTCGTCCAGCACCGGCCCCATGTACGCCGTGCCGCGCCCGATGTACGGGTCCACCGTCATCGCATGCCGCCGCAGCAGCTCCGCCACGGGCATGCTGGCCAGCGTCGCGGCGCGTTCCACGCCGGCCCGCGCCATCAGTTCGCGCGCGCGCCCGGCCGCGTGCTGCGGCCCGGAGGCGGTCACCTGCTGACCACTCATGGTGACCGCGCGATGGAACAATCCGGCCGCGGCCGGCACCGCCATCAGCGTCGCGATCTTCGCGCCGCCGCCCGATTGGCCCAGCAGCGTGACGCAGGACGGATCCCCGCCGAACGCGCCGATGTTGTCGCGTACCCACCGCAGCGCCAGCACCAGGTCGAGCGTGCCGGCGTTGCCGGAGTCGGGGAATCCGGGTAGATAGAGGTAGCCGCACACGCCGAGCCGGTGATTCAGCGTCACCACCACCACGTCGCCACGCCGGCCGAGCAGGCTGCCGTCGTACAGCGGGCTCGATCCCGAGCCGCTCGAATACGCGCCACCGTGGATGTAGACAATGACCGGCCGCGGCCGCGCGGCCTTCGCGCGCGGCGCGCAGACATTCAGGAACAGGCAGTCTTCCGACTGGTTGGCCTCGTTGCCGGCCTGGGGCGACGCCGGCCCGAACTCGAGCGCGTCCACCACGCCGCGCCACGGCCGCGGCGCTTCGGGCGGTTGGAAGCGCCGCGCCGTGGTATCGGCGCCATAGCGAATGCCGCGAAACACCTGCAGGTCGCCGTCGAAGAATCCACGCACCCGGCCGGCGGTGGTGCGCACCACCGGGCCGGATGCGGCCGCCCGTACCATGGGGGCCGCGCAAAGCGTGAGCGCCGTGCCGGCGCGCAGCAGGTCGCGCCGCCGCCGATCGACGCGCTCAGTCCGCCTTCTTTCCATCACCCAACGCCCAGCTCTCGACCAGCGACGGCCAGGCCGCGACATCCTTGCCCGCCGTGCCGCGCATGCCGAAGCCGTGCCCGCCGCGGTCGAACACGTGCAGCTCGCTGCGCACGCCGGCCTTGCGCAACGCCTGCCACATCAGCATCGAGTTCTCGACCGGCACCGCGTCGTCGTCGGCCGCGTGCACCAGCAAGGTCGGTGGCGTGTCCGCATCCACGTGCAATTGCGGCGCATAGCGCTCGAGCTGCGCGACGGGCACTCCCGCGGCCAGCAACTGCCGCGCGGAGCCCGGATGCGCGGCGCTGCCCGTGGTCGCGATGACCGGGTACATGAGCACCGCGAAGTCCGGCCGCGCCGCGAGCGAGTCGCGTTCGTCGACCCGCGCGTAATCGAGTGCGGGCTCGGTGATGAGGCGCGCCGCCACGTGCCCGCCCGCGGAAAAGCCGATGACGCCAAAGCGCCCCGCAGTGCCGCCTCGCGCCCGCAGCAGCCGCAGTGCGCGCCGCGCATCGTGCACCGGCGCGTCGGCGCCCGCGCTCCAGCCATCCGCGGGCAGCCGGTAGCGCAGCACCGCGCAATCGAACCCGCGCTCGGCGAACCAGCGCGCCGACTCGAAGCCTTCCTTGTCGATGACCACGCGCGCATAACCGCCGCCCGGCACGATCAGCAACGTCACGCCGTTCGCCGGCGCACGCGCGGGGAACAGCACCAGCGCCGGCCGCGTGACGTGCTCGACGATGCGGTCGCGCAGCGGGCCGTCCGGCGAGCGCTCGGTGAAGGTCTCGCGCGCGGTGACGCGCCCGGCGCCGGGCGCGCCACCCGGCCACAACAGCAGCGTGTCGCCTTCGGGTTCCGCGGTCGGTACGCCGGCGGACAGGGGATCGACCCTCGTGATCATGGTGGCCACGAGGATGAGGTGCGGCAGGCGAGCGGGCAACTTCATGTGACCAGTATCGGCCGGCACCAACAAAAAGGGGACAGCCTTGCGGGCTGTCCCCTCCGTTCCGCCGCTCCCGTAACGAACCCGTCAGAACTTGTAACGCGCACCGAAGAAGAACTGCCGGCCCACGTGCGTGTACGTCACGAGTCGATCGCTGTCGGTGTCGATGAACTGATCGTTGAACTCATCCGTGAGGTTCAGTCCCTCGAGCGACACCGTCAGGTGATCGTTGAAGGCGTACGAGGCCGAGAGATCCACGAACAGCGTCGAGTTCGTACCTTCCGCATCCTGGAAGGGCTGCGCCGGGTTGTTGGGATTCCGCGGCGCGTTCGAGGCCGGCACCGCGGTCAGGTACGCATCGCGATACGCGGCCGACGTGCGGATGCTGAAGCCGTGCGCCTCGTAGTACAGCGTCGCGTTCCAGGAAGTCGGCGACAGGTTCACGAGGTCGTTCTTGACCGGCGGCGTGGCGCCCGAGGTCGAGGTCACGTACTCGATCTCCGACTCCACGCTGGTGTAGTTGAGCAACAGGCCGAAGTTGCTCCACTCGCCGGGCAGGAACGAGAACGGCTGCTGGTAGTTGATCTCGAAGCCCTTGACCGGGCCGCCCGGGGTGTTGACCGGGTGCGTGAAGGCGAACACCTCGCTACCGGTGAGCGTCGTGCCGGCCAGCAGGTCGAGCGGCAGGCCCGACTCGTTGAACGGCATCGACTCGACCAGCGTCTGCACGAAGCTGTCGATGTCCTTGTAGAAGATCGCGCCCGAGAGCAGCGCGCCGTCGTTGAAGTACCACTCCAGGCTCATGTCGTAGGCCTTGGCGCGGATCGGGTCGAGCAGCGGGTTGCCGGTGTTGACGCTCAGGTTGCCGACCAGGCTGATGTTGCTGATGCCCGGCGACACCGAGCCGAGGGCCGGGCGGGTCATGACCTTGGCGGCGCCGACGCGCAGCAGCAGGTCGGGCCTGAACTCGAACACCATGTTCAGCGACGGCAGCACGTCGGAGTAGTCGTTGCCCGCCGTCACCGGCGCGCCGGTGGTGGAGTAGCCATGCGAGGTCATGTCGGTCTCGACGTAGCGCACGCCGATGTTGCCGCGGATCGGGATGCCCCACTCGGCGTTCCAGTCCGCCTGCAGGTAGATGCCCTGGTCTTCTTCCTCGACGCTGCGGTTGTTGCCGCGGGCGGCGGTCACGTTGGTGGTGCCGAGCGTGAACATGCCGCAATTGCAGTAGATGTCCAACGCGCTCGCGAACTTGTTCAGGTCCGGGATGCGCCAGCTGGTCGGCGTGCCCGACGGAATGCCGAGTCCGTCCCCGTAACCGGTGAGCAGCGTCGTCATCGTGGCCAGCGTCGGAGCGTTCAACGCCGGCACCGTGGTTTCCGAGGCGCGGCGCGCCTCCCACGACACGAAGTCGTACTTCTTGTAGTCGAGGCCGAGCTTGAACGACAGGTTGTCGGATGGCTTGTAGTTGAGGTCGACCTTGCCGACCTGGAAGGTGTTGTCGACGCCCTGCGGGCGCAGGCGGATTTCCGACGAGTAGCCGCCGCCGAAGTTCTGGAAGCCCCAGTTGGCGGCGTCGGTCACGTCGAAGTTGTAGTCGAACCCGGGCAGCCGGTCGTTGCCGCGGAAGTCCCACGAATACCCGTCGCTGTTCGAGCGGTCGAGCGTGATCGTGGTCTGGATCGGGTTGTTGAAATCCGAGCGCGAGTAGCCGAGGAGTTCGTTGATCGACCACTGGTCGTTGAGGGTGTGCTCGCCGGAGAGCGTCACGGAGTAGAACTCGGTCTCGAGCTCGTCATGGCGCGACTCGGAGCGGATGTCGACGTCGTCGAATTGCGCGAACGCCAGCGTGCCGTCGACGATTTCGCCGGCCAGCAGCCGCGATTGCGGCTTGCCGCCCTGCGAGGCGTTTCGGCTGAACGAGAAGGCTTCGAGGAAGTTCTCGTCGCGCTTCGCGTTGAAGTCGGAATAGAGGACGTCGAGGTTGAGCTGGTTGTTCTCGTTCGGCTGGAACTGGAACGACGTGGTCACCCCCAGGCGATCCTGGTCGTGGGTCAGGCGGCCGTAGCGCGGGATGCGCGGATGGAAGGCGGTGTTGGCTTCGGCCAGCGTGACGCCGGTCGGGGTCGAGGCGGCATTGAAGCCGCCGACGCTGCTGCCGAGATCCCAGCGCACGGTGCTCGGGCCTTCCTCGATGAGGCCGCGCTCGGCGTAGGCCACGGAGAACAGCACGCCGAACTTGCCGTCGGCGAAGGTGTTGCTCACCAGGAATGCGGCGCGCGGATCGAAGTCACCCTGCAGGTCGTTGTAGGCGGCCTTGAGACTGGTGACCAGCGTGAATTCCTTGTAGTCGAACGGGCGCGCCGTGTAGAGATCCACCGTGGCGCCGAGCGAGCCTTCGTCGAGGTCGGCCGACGCGGTCTTGCGCACCGTGAGGTTGTTGAACAGCTCCGACGCGAACACGTTGAAGTCGAACTGGCGATTGCGGTTGGTGCCGCCGGCGCTGTCGGTGCCGCCCGTGGTGCTCATCGCCTCCATGCCGTTGATGCGCACGCGCGTGAACTGCGCGCCCAGGCCGCGCACCGAGAGATTGCGGCCTTCGCCGGCATCGCGCGTGATGGCGACGCCGGGGATGCGCTGCATGGACTCGGCGAGGTTCGAGTCGGGGAACTTGGCGATGTCTTCGGCCTGGATCGAGTCGATCGCGCCGACCGCGTCCTTCTTGTTGGCGAGCGCGGCGTTGAGACTCGCCCGGAAACCGGTTACCACGACTTCCTGGATGTCTTCCGCCTGCTCGCCCGACTGGGTCGGAGTGGCATTCTGCGCGGTGGCCACGTTGGCGGCGCCCAGCAGCGCGCTCGCCAATGCGAACCTGACGGCCCGGGAAACTTCAGCATTTTTCCCGGCGAATTTGCTCGATACGGACATGGTTTCGCCCCTCCAGAAACTATCGCGGCGGTGTGTGCCGCATTCTTGTGGTCCCTGCGCCGCCTGCGCCCCAGGCGGTGCCGCTTGGGGCGCTTTATCCCACACAAATGACACCGGTAGCAACCCTGCCGGACAACGGCCCGCGAAATCCTTGTTTTGCCTGAAATAACCGCGCCGGCGCGTGCGCACCCCGGCCTACGGGCACGCGCGGGTTTGTCTTATGCGCGCGACGTTCTGCCGCGACCCGCCGCGGCCTAACATCGAGCCGGTTTACATAGCCCCGGAGAGCGTCATGACTCCCGCCAAATCGGCGTCCTGGTTCACGCGACTCGCCAAGTACACGGCCTGGATCACCGGCCGGCCAGGCACGTTCGTGTTCGCGTTCACCGTGATAGTAGTTTGGGCCATCACCGGCCCGCTGTTTCACTGGAGCGATACCTGGCAGCTGGTGGTCAACACCGGCACCACCATCATCACCTTCCTCATGGTGTTCCTGATCCAGAGCACGCAGAACCGCGACTCGGTCGCGTTGCAGGTCAAGCTCGACGAACTACTGCGGATCTCGGCCGGCGCGCACAACGTGCTGATGGACCTCGAGGAGCTCGAGGAGCAGGAGCTCGAGCGCATCCGCCGCGTGTATACGCGGCTCGCGGCCGAGGCGCGCCGCGGCGTCAACGCCGGGCGCAGCGACGAGGGCATCCCGGAGATCGGCGATCTCGCCGGTAAGAAACCTCCGTCAGGCAAATCGCGGGACTCCTAACCTCTCATCGGCCTGCCGTCGCGTTGCAATCGTTGCCGCGGCGGCGCAGATTCGCGGCCATGAAAACAACAATCGTGGCCGCGTGCGCGGCCGTAGTGATGTTGGCGGCCGCCGGCTGCGAATCCGTCAGGACCACGAGCGCCGGGGCGGTCGGCGTCGATCGCAAGCAGCAGATGCTGGTGTCGAGCGCGGAGATCGAACAGGGCGCGGGCCAGGCGTACGAAGAAGAGCTCAAGGTCGCGCGTGAAAAAGGCCAGCTCAACGTCGACAAGGCGCAGCTTGCGCGGGTGACCACCATCGCCAGGCGCCTGGTCGCGGCCACGCCGGTGTTCCGCCCCGACGCGGCGAACTGGAACTGGCAGTTCAACGTGAAGAAAACCCCCGAGCTCAATGCCTATTGCATGCCTGGCGGCCGCATCATGGTGTACTCCGGGCTCATCGAGAAACTCGACGTCAGCGACGCCGAGCTCGCGACCGTCATCGGGCACGAGATCGCGCACGCACTGCGCGAGCACACGCGCGAACGCGTGTCGCGCGCCTACGCGCAGCAGCTGGTGCTGGCGGGCGCTGCGGCGGTCACCGGCGTGAGCGAAGGCACGGCGAACCTCGCGAACATGATCGCCGACGTGACTTTCCAGCTGCCGTTCAGCCGCGAGCAGGAATCCGAGGCCGACACCATCGGCCTCGAGCTCATGGCGCGCGCCGGCTACGATCCGCACGCCGCGGTCACGCTGTGGAACAAGATGGAGGGCGCGACGCAGGGCGGCGCGCCGCCGCAGTTCCTCAGCACGCATCCGGCGGCCAAGGAACGCATCAAGGACATCGAGAAGAACCTGCCGCGCGTGATGCCGCTGTACACGGCCAGGCGGGGCTGAGCGCAGCCGGCTCGTCTGCTCAGCGCGCCGACACCGCGGCGACGGCGCGGCGAAAATCGATCAGCGGCGGCAGCGCCGCGAGCAGCGTGTCGGGACGCAGCGGCTTGCGCGCCACCCACACCGGTGCATCCGCCAGCCACGGCACCTCGGCATTCGCCGGGTCGCCGGTCAGCATGACCGTCGGTACCGCGTGGCCTAACAACCTTGCGAAATCCTCGGCGAGCTCGGTGCCGGTCATGCCGCGCCCGAGATCGTAGTCCACGATGAGCACGTCGAGGCGGCCGCGCAACGCCTCCACCTGCGAGAGCGCCTGTTCGCCGCTCGCGGCTTCACGCGTCTCGAAGCCGGCCGAATTCAACAGCATCGCGGTCGAGCGCCGCAGCTCGTGATCGTCGTCGACGTGGAGGATGAGGCCGCGCGCGGCGCGCTCAGGCAGCAGCGGTACGACAGTAGCGAGCTGGGCTGACATGGGGCGCTCCGCGGATGGGATTTGTACGTTTGATCCGTCGGACGAGTCTTGGCCGCGGTACAAATCCCGTCAATCCGGACAATTCCTACACGGACATGCGCGGGGCGCATGGAATGTTCCGACGTGCGCGAGATGACGCTTCGATGGAGCGGCCATTACGGAACGCGGCCGCGTGATAGCGCTATCGAACTACTGCATGGCGCGCGCGACTTCCGCACGCAGCGCAGCGTATGACGGCGGGATCTCGATGACAGCGGTGGCACCGTGACGCATGGCCGAGACGGCTTCGGCGACGTCGTCGGGATCCGTGATCACGAAAATCGGCAGGTTACGGCGCAATTCGCGAGCTTCCTGCAGGAATTCGTCGATGGGACCTTCCTGCAGGTCGTCGGCGATCACCAGGCAGGCGACGTCGGCGGCACCGGTGTGCTCGAGCGCGGCTTCGAGGGAGGTGGGCCAGATGACGCTGGCGAATCCACGCAATGTCTGCAGCACTTCTCGCGTCCTCGTCGAGGACTGGCCGGCGACGATGACCGTGCGGGAGTTCGGGGCGCGCGTGGTGCCACCATCCTTGGTGGCGTCGGAATCGATTGCCTCTGGCCCCCGCATCGCGGGGGCGAGCATTGCATCGGCGCGGCCACTGTCAAATACGTACTTTCGCCGTCATTGCCTTGGAGCAACCGCCATCATCATGCGCACCAGCTCGGCCAGCGAGCCGGCTTCCATCTTCTGCATCACGTGCGCGCGATGGATCTCGACGGTGCGCTGGCTCACGCCGAGATCGCCGGCCACCATCTTGTTTGCCTTGCCCTGCGTGACGAGGTCCAGCACCTCGCGCTCCCGCGGACTCAGGGTGGCCAGGCGCTCGCGGATGCGATCCGTGTGGCGCAGCCGCGCGCGGTTGTCCATGTCCCGGGCCAGCGCACGTTGGACCCGGTCCAGCAGTTCCTGGTCGCGGAACGGCTTCTGCAGGAAGTCGAAGGCGCCGTGCTGCATGGCCTCGACCGCCATCGGGATGTCACCGTGCCCGGTGATGAAGATGACCGGCAGTGTCGCGCCGCGCAGGTTGAGCTCGTGCTGCATCTCGAGCCCGCTCATGCCCGGCATGCGCACGTCGAGCACCAGGCATCCCGGTTGCGCGGCGTCGTATACCGAGAGGAATTCCTGCGCCGATGCGAACACCTGGGAGGTGATGTCCGCGGATTTCAGCAGCAGGCGCAGCGAATCGCGCACCGCGTCGTCGTCGTCGACCACGAACACCGTCTGCGGCAGGTCTTTCATTGCGTCGTCTCCAGGTGTGCCGGTAGCACGAAGAAGAAACAGGCGCCGCGCGGCTGGTTGGCGCGGTAGCCGAGTCGCGCGTCGTGCGCCTTGATGATCGATCGGCTGATGGCCAGGCCCAGTCCCGTCCCGGTGGGCTTGGTCGTGAAGAACGGCTCGAAGATGCGCTGCTCGGCATCGCCCGCGAGGCCCGGCCCGAGATCGCTGACCGATACTTCGACGTCGCCGCCGGCGGTCGGCCGCGTCGCGATCCGTACCTCGAAGCCCGCGCCGTTGTGCGCCTCGCGCCCGCGCACGCCGCGCCCGAGCTCACCGGTCTCCGCCTCGAAGGCGTTGTGCACCAGGTTCATCAGCACCTGCTGGATCTGCACGCCGTCGACGGTGACCCGCGGCAGCGCCGGCGCGAGATCGAGCTCGAGCCTGCCGTCGTGCACGCGTGCGTCGCTGGCGAGCAGCGCGTGCACCTCGCGGATCAGCTCGTTGATGTCGCGCGATTCGCGGCGCACGTCCTCGTTGCGCACCAGCGAGCGGATGCGGCGGATGATCTCGCCGGCGCGCAGCGCCTGCGCGGACACCTGCTCGAGCGCGCCGGAGATCTCCGGCATGTCCGGTGCGGGCAGGCGCAACAGCCGCGCGCAGGCCTGCGCGTAGTTGGCGATGGCCGCGAGCGGCTGGTTGAGCTCGTGCGAAATGCCGGCCGCCATCTCGCCCATGGTCGCGAGCCGCGCCACGCTGTTCATGCGCTCGAGCGCACGGTGCGCCTCGCTCTCGGCGCGGCGTTGGTCGGTGACGTCCTCGCCGGACAGCAGCGCCCCCGTGGCCAGGTCGTCCGCGTCGCGCAGCGCGACGCCGCGCCAGGTGATGAAGCGATCTTCGCCGTCCGACGCGCGCACGTGGTAGTCGCAGGTCAGCGGTTCCTCGCTGGCGCTCATCAGCAGCGCGCGGAACGCGTTGCGCGCCAGCGGCCGGTCCTCGGGCGCCACGCAGCTGTCTATCCAGTTGCGCCCCATGAGGTCGCCGTCGCCGAGCTTGAGCACGCGGATGGCGCGCTGGTTCACCAGTTGCACGATGCCCGTGCGGTCGGTCGCGACCAGCATGACCTGCGCCAGGTCGAGGTACAGCCGGTTCAGTTGCCGCTCGCGCTCGAGCGTGGCCAGCGCCTTGCGCCGCAGCGAGGTGTCGTGCAGGTAGCCGACGAATTGCGGCGGATCGGTGTTGGGGATGCGGCCGACGCTCAGGAACACCGAAAACTCGCTGCCGTCGCGGTGGCGCACGCGCACGTCGCGGCCCTTGCCGAGGATGCGGGCCTCGCCGCCGGCGAGATAACGGCGCAGGTGGTCGTCGTGGCCGGCACGATCCGGCGAAGTCATCAGCATGCTGACGTTGCGGCCGAGCGCATCGGCGGCGCGGTAGCCGAACATCTCCTCGGCGGAAGGGTTGAACGCGATGATGCGCCCGCGATCATCCATGATCACGACCGCGTCGAGCGTGGCCTCGAGCAGGGCCAGTACGTCGGTGGAAACGCCCCCCATGCGCGCAAAGATACTCCTTGCGCGGCCCTCCCTGGCAGGGCGGCGTGTTAGGCAGTGGCCCTCAGCCGAAAGTCGGCTCCGCGCCTCCGCGCAGCAGCTCCGCGTCCACCTCGGCCTCGGCGGCCAGCCAGTCCGCGAGTTCATTGCCGGGTGCGAAGCCGCGCTCTTGCGCGCGGAAGTACGCGGCCCGCGCGATCAGCGCGGCGCGCTGCTCGGGATCCACGAAGATCGGCGTCGCGGTGACGACTGTCGTCTCGGCGGGCGGCTTGCGCGGGGCGCGTTTGCGGGCGGGGCGGGTCTCGGGGTTTTTCTCACGTGTCATCGCGACTCCTGTCGGTGGAAGGAAAGTCCATTGTTCCGGGTGGCCCGCGCGGCTGTGCGCAGGTTTATTCATCGCAGCCTCGAATATTCTCAACCCGCGAGGATGGGCACCGAGATGATCTGCACGCCGCGCCCGGCGCGCGGCACCTTCGGGTCGAAGTCCGCGGGTTTGACCACCAGGATGTCGGCCGTGACCGCGTCCATGACGAACTCCGCGGTATTGCCGATGAAGAATCGCTTGAGCCCCGAACGCGACACCACGCCCATGGCGACGATGGAGCAGCGTTCGCGGCGCGCGGTGCGCGGGATCACCTCGTTCGGGCGGCCTTCGACCAGGTGGCAGTGGCTGCGCTTGACGTCGAAGCCGTCGACCGCGCGCGCCAGCCGGCGCTGCGCGACCGCGCTCATCTCGTCGCGTTCGTTGCCGAGTTCGATCAGCGGCCCATCCGGCATGGCCGGCACCACCGGCATCGGCGGCAGCAGCGCGTGCAACGCGTGCAGCTCACCGTGCAGGGCGTGCACCAGCTGTGCGCCGGCGCGCAGGATCTGCCGGTCGAGGTTCGAAGGCTTGGCGTGCGCGTGCGAAGGATCGATCGCGGCCAGCACCCGCGGCCGGTGGTACATGCGCCGGTTCTTGACCAGCAGCACCGGCATCGGGCACAGGCGCAGCAGTTCCCAGTCGGTGTACGACAACAGCCAGCGCGCCGGGTGACGGCCGGTGCCGTGGTGGTTCTCGACCACCACGAGATCGGCGCCGATGCGCTGCGCCTTGCGGATGATGGCCTCGTAGGGCGGGAAGTCCCAGTCGGCGGCGACGTCGACGTCGATGCCGTGGCGGCGAATCCGCGTGGCGAGCTTCTCGAGCTGCTCGCGCCGCGCGGTCTGCACCTCGCGCTGCCAGGATTTCAGGTCCACGTCCCGTCCGCGCAGTGCCTCGGCGTACAGCGGGGTCGCGATGTCGTGGAACAACGTGAGCTGCGCGCCCAGGCCCTTGGCGATCTGCGCGGCCTTGTGCACGGCCGGCAAGGCGCGCGCGGCGGGGTTCTTCACGGCGACCAGGATGCGGCGGATGGGCTGCATGCCGCGAGGTTGGCGCATGCATGCCGCCAATGCATCGGGAAAACCACTTATCGGCCTGTCGGCCTCAACCTACTGCGAGCCGCGCGCGCTCGCGGCCGACTCTTCCAGGAAATGCCGCAGCTCCGGCGACTCCTCGATCAGCGTGTGCGCCGCCTTGCGCAGGCGGTCGACATCGGCGTGCGACAGCGTGAACGAGGTGGGCACGCGGTCGAGGTAGTCGTGCTCGGCGCCGTCCTTGATGCGGTCGAAGGACAGCTCGACCAGGTCGACGTCGAACTTCCCGCAATCCGGGATGGCCAGCGCCGCGTCGCAGCGCGTGTGGCGCACCTCGGACTCCCAACGCTTCACGCGCGCGCGCAGCAGGTTCATGGTCTCGAAGCTGTAGCGGTTGAAGGTGGCGCTGACCACCGCGTCCATGACCTTCTTGATGCCGAGCGGCGTGCCGACCTGCGCGTAGCGCTTGTCGAAGCCGGTGCGCGCGTCGACCACGATGAACAGCATGCGGCGCGCGCGGCTGTAGCCGTTGCGGCGCAGTGCATCCACCACGTTGTCGCCGAGCGAGATCTCGTCGAGGATGGCGCGCGCGCCGAGGTTGTCGGCGAAGGCGCCGTCGGCCAGGTGCAGGTAAGGGTAGTGGGTGCCGTCGAGGAAGGACTGCAGGCGCTCGGCGCGTTCGCGCCGGTAGGCATCGTCCTCGCTCTGCGAAAGCGCGGCCAGCGTGTCCGGCGGCTGGTAGCCACAGGTTCCGGCGAAGCTGTGCATGACGAGCGGCGCGAAGTAGATGGGCGTCGCCGCCGAGGCGAACACCGCGCGCGCCAGCGGCACGGTGCGCGGGTCGACGCACACGCCGTTCAGCTGCTCGCGCGTGAACGCGAACGGCTTGGCGCGTACCAGGTCGGTGGCGGTGATGATGACGCGCGGCGAGCGCGTCATCACGTCGTAGACCGTCGCGCCGTCGAACAGGTTCTGGTCGAAGTACTCGACCTCGAGGTCGCTGCGGCTGACCTCGTCCTTGAGCAGGCGCGGCCAGCTGGCGGGCACCAGCACCTTGTGCCACAGGTCCTTCTCGGTGTCGTGGTCGAGGAAACGCGGCTCGTAGTCGTCGAAGGTGTCGCGCCCGTGCAGGGCGTAGTAGGCCGCGGTGAACGCGCCGCCCGACACCGCGGAGATGATGTCGACCTCGTCGAGCAGCGCACGCTGCCCGCCGTCGGGCGTGGTCACCTGGATGTCGCGCAGCGCCTCGAGCACGCCGTACGAGAACGCCGCCGCGCGCTTGCCGCCGCCGGAGAAGGTCAGCACCACGAGCAGCTTGTCGGAGTTGGCGTCGACGCCCGGCGCCAGCACCGGGGCGGTGAGCGGGACGACCTCTTTCAGCGCGGACTCGCGCGTGGGAATGCTGCCGCAGGCGGCGAGCAGGAGGGAACAGGCGCCGCCCAACAACAGGGACGGCGCGCGCATCGGGAACGACATGCGCCGCAGTATACGGAAGGCGGCGCGCGCGGCGAGTCAGCCGGAGGCGCGATACATGTCCGGTCGCAGGATCTGCATCAGCACACGGTCATCGGGCGGGGCCGTGAACCCGAACTGCCGGTAGAGTCCGTGCGCGTCGCGCGTTCCCAGCATCGCGCGGCGCGCGCCGGTGAGCGCGGGGTGCGCCATCACCGTGCGCACCAGGAGTTTGCCGAGGCCGCGTCCCTGGTGCTCCTCGAGCACATAGACGTCGCAGAGATAGGCGAACGTGGCGTGGTCGGTGACCACGCGCGCGAGGCCCACCTGGCGCCCGCTCGATTTCTCGTAGGCGCCGAAACACAGTGAATTGCGCGCCGCGCGCTCGACCGTCGCGAAAGGAATGCCCGGCGACCAGTACGAGCGCGACAGGTAGGCATGCATGGCCGCGATGTCGAGGCGCGCGGGATCGGTGGAGATTTCGTACGCCGATGGCTCAGTCGATGACATGGGGCGTCGCGCCGGGGATCTTCACGGAACTAGTGTTTGCCGGCGAGTACCTCGCCGAACAGCGGGCTGTCGACGTTGCCGCCGGTGAGCGCCAGCGCGACGCGTTTTCCGGCCAGGCTCCCGCGTTCGCGCCAGGCGAGCGCGAACGCCGCGGCGCCGGCGCCCTCGGCGACGTTGTGCGTCATGGCGAAGATGCGGCGCATGGCCTCGGCGAGCTCCGCGTCGCTGACTTCCTCGATGCGGCTGACGTGGGCGAGCACCAGCGCCAGCGCGTCCTCGTCCGGCCGGCGGCAGGCCATGCCGTCGCCGAGCAGCGTGGTCGCCGGCGCCTCGACCACGCGGCGCGCGGCGAAGGATTTCGAGAAGGTGGGAGCGTGCGCGGACACCACGCCGACGATCTGCGTGGCGGGCGACAGCGCATTGCGCGCCGCGGCCGCGGCGCAGATGCCGGAGCCCTGGCCGATGGGGACGTACACCACGTCGAGCCCCGGCACCGCGCGGAACAGTTCCGCCCAGTAGGTGCTGACGCCCAGCACCAGGTCGGCGTGGAACGCGGGCACCATGTGCAGCCCGCGCTGCGCGCCGACGCGCGCGGCTTCCTCGCGCGCCTCCTGGAAGTCGTCGCCGTGCTCGACCAGCGTCACGCCGAGCGCGCGCATGGCGGCGTTCTTCTCCACGCTGTTGCCGCGCGGCACGTAGACGGTCGCGGGTAGTTTGAAGCGCCGTGCGGCGAGGCCCACCGCCTGGCCGTGGTTGCCGCGCGTGGCGGTGATCACGCCCGGGCAGCCGGGCTCGCGCTCCACCAGGTTGCGGAAGTAGATCGCGGCGCTGCGCGCCTTGAACGCGCCGATGGGCGTGTGGTTCTCGTGCTTGAGCCACACCTCCGTGCCGAAGGCGGCGGCCACCTGCGGCCACAGGTACTGCGGCGTCGGCGGCACCAGCGGCGCGAGGAAGCGCGCCGCCGCTTCGATGGCGGCGCCATCGGGCAGCGGCGGCGGTAGTTGGGGCGCGGGAGACCCGGACCGGGACACTGCGGCGTCGGCATTCATGGGCGGAAAATATAGAACACGGGCCAGTACAGTTACAGTACAGTTGGACTCGCAATTCCCACCCACTGGCCCGCTCTTATATATGTCGCTCGAAGCCAAGCAGGACCACCGCCTGCCCGCACAGCTCGCGGCGCGATTCGCGCAGCGCATCGAAACCCACGCACTGCGTCCCGGCACGCGGCTGCCCTCGATCCGCGACTGCGCGCACGAGTCGCGCGTCAGCCGCTCGACCGTGGTCGAGGCCTACGACCGGCTGATCGCCGCCGGCCTGGTCGAATCGCGGCGCGGCTCCGGTTTCTACGTGCGCATACGCCACAAGGCGCAGCGCCGCGCCCATTCGCACCCGATGCCGGGCACCGTGCTCGACGTGAGCTGGCTGCTGCGCGCGCAGCGCCGACAGTCACCCGGCAGCGAGCAGCCCGGCGCGGGCCTGCTGCCCGAGACCTGGCTGGACCACGACATGGTCGCGGCCGCAGTGCGCGGCGTCGGCCGCAGCCGCGGCTCGTGGCTGCTCAAGTACGGCCCGGTCGAGGGCTATCTACCGCTGCGCGAGGCGCTGGCGACGCGCCTCGCGCACATCGGCATCGGCGCGCCGGCCGAGCAGATCATCACCACGGCCGGCGCCACCCAGGCCATCGACCTCGTGGCGCGGCGCTTCCTCGCGCCCGGCGACACGGTGTTCGTCGAGGACCCGGCGTGGTTCGTGATGTTCGCGCGCTTCGCGGCCTTCGGCGCGCGCGTGATCGGCGTGCCGCGCACCAGCGAGGGCCCGGACATCGCGGCGCTCGAGAGCCTGCTGGCGCGCGAGAAGCCCAAGCTCTTCATCGTGAACTCGGTGGCGCACAACCCGACGGGCTCGTGCACCAGCGCGGCCAACGCGGCGCGCATGCTCGAGCTCGCGGCCAAACACGATTTCATGATCGTGGAGGACGACATCTACGGCGACCTGCAGGGACGCCACTCGACGCGGCTCGCGAGCCTCGACGACGGGCGCCGCGTCATCTACGTGGGCGGGTTCTCGAAGACGCTGGCCGCGAGCCTGCGCGTCGGCTTCATCACCGCGCAGCCGGGACTGATCCGCGAGTTGCGCGACGTCAAGGCACTGACCGGGTTGTCGTCGGCCGAGCTGTCCGAGCGCGTGGTGGCGCGCATCATCGTCGACCGCGCCTACGAGCGCATGCTCGAGCGCGTGCGCGCGCGGCTCGACGAGTGCCGGGCGCGCACGCTCGAGGCGCTGACGCGCATGGGCGCGAAGGTC
>DASSRK010000127.1:0-8549 GCA_035701825.1 Steroidobacteraceae bacterium | reverse complement strand
GAAGGCCGATGCCATCCATCCAGGCTACGGCTTCCTGTCCGAGAACCCCGAGTTCGTCGAGGCCTGCAATCGCGAGGGCGTCATCTTCGTCGGGCCGACGCCGGACATCATGCGCGAGCTCGGCAACAAGGTCGCCGCGCGCAATCTCGCGACACGCGCTCGCGTGCCGGTGATGCCCGCCACGCCGCCATTGCCCGCGGACATCGAGACCTGCAAGCAGCAGGCGGCCGAGGTCGGTTATCCCGTGATGCTGAAAGCCAGCTGGGGCGGCGGCGGCCGCGGCATGCGCGTCATCGAGAGCGACGCGCAGCTCACCGAGCTCCTGCCCGTGGCGCGGCGCGAGGCCAAGGCCGGCTTCGGCAACGACGAGGTGTATCTCGAGAAGCTGGTTCGCAAGGCGCGCCACATCGAGGTGCAGATCCTCGGCGACACGCACGGCAACCTGGTGCATCTCTACGAGCGCGACTGCACCGTGCAGCGGCGCAACCAGAAGGTGGTGGAGCGCGCGCCCGCGGCGTTCCTGACTACCGCGCAGCGCGAAGAACTCTGCGGCTACGGCCTGAAGATCGGCAAGGCGGTCAACTACTGCAACGCCGGCACGGTCGAGTTCCTGCAGGACGCCGAGACCGGCAAGTTCTACTTCATCGAGGTGAACCCGCGCATCCAGGTGGAGCACACCGTGACCGAGGCGGTCACCGGCATCGACCTCGTCAAGGCGCAGATCCGCATCGCCGACGGCGCGCGCATCGGTGACGAGGCCAGCGGCGTGCCGCGCCAGCAGGACATCCACGTGACCTCGCACGCGCTGCAATGCCGCGTCACCACCGAGGATCCGGAGAACAATTTCGCGCCCGACTACGGCAAGATCACGGCCTACCGCTCGCCCGCGGGCTTCGGCATCCGCCTCGATGCAGGCACGGCCTACGCCGGCGCCATCCTCACGCGCTCGTACGATTCGATGCTGGTGAAGGTCACCGCCTGGGCGCCGAACCCGGTGGAAGCCATCGCGCGCATGCATCGCGCGCTGTGGGAGTTCCGCATCCGCGGCGTCGCCACCAACCTGCGCTTCCTCGACCAGGTCATCACGCACCCGAAGTTCGCGCACGGCGACTACACCACCAAGTTCATCGACGAGACGCCCGAGCTGTTCAAGTGGGAAAAGAAGAAGGATCGCGCCACGCGCATCCTCACCTTCATCGGCGACGTCATCGTCAACGGCAATCCGGAAGTGAAGGGACGCCTGAGACCGAAGCAGATGGCGCTGGCCCGGCTGCCCAAGGTCAACGTGGCCAAGGCGCCGCCGCCGGGCACCCGGCAGTTGTTGGACGAGCTCGGCCCCGAGGGCTTCGCGAAGTGGATGGTCGCGCAGGATCGCGTGCTGATCACCGACACGACCATGCGCGATGCGCACCAGTCGCTGCTCGCAACCCGCATGCGCCAGTCGGACATGACGGCGATCGCGCCGTACTACGCGCACATGATGCCGCAGCTCTTCTCGATGGAGTGCTGGGGCGGGGCGACCTTCGACGTCGCCATGCGCTTCCTCAAGGAAGATCCATGGAGCCGCCTCGAGCAGTTCCGCGCGCTGATGCCGAACCTGTTGCTGCAGATGCTGCTGAGGTCGGCCAACGCGGTGGGCTACACCAACTACCCGGACAACGTGGTGCAGGCCTTCGTGAAGCAGGCCGCGGCCTCCGGCATCGACCTGTTCCGCGTATTCGATTCGCTCAACTGGGTGGACAACATGCGCGTGGCCATCGACGCCGTGCGCGACACCGGCAAGCTGTGCGAAGCGGCCATCTGCTACACCGGCAACCTGCATTCGCCGAAGGAAACCAAGTACACGCTCGACTACTACCTCGAGATGGGCCTGAAGCTGAAGGAAGCGGGCACGCACATCCTCGGCATCAAGGACATGGCGGGCCTGTGCCAGCCGAGCGCGGCGTACACGCTGGTGAAGTCGCTCAAGGACGAGCTCGGCCTGCCCGTGCACTTCCACACGCACGACACCTCCGGCATCGCGGCGGCGAGCGTGCTCGCGGCGGTCGCCGCCGGCTGCGACGCCGTCGATGGCGCCATCGACGCGATGTCGGGATTCACTTCGCAGCCGAATCTCGGTTCCATCATCGAGGCGTTGCGCTACAGCCCGCGCGATCCCGGCATCGACCACGGCGCGGTGCGCGCCATCTCCATGTACTGGGAGCAGGTGCGCAAGAACTATCTCGCCTTCGAGAGCGACATGCGCTCGGGCGCCTCCGAGGTCTACGTGCACGCCATGCCGGGCGGGCAATACACCAATCTCAAGGAGCAGGCGCGCTCGGTCGGACTGGATGATTCGCGCTGGCCCGAGGTCGCGCAGACATACGCCGACGTCAACGAGATGTTCGGCAACATCGTGAAGGTGACGCCGTCGTCCAAGGTGGTCGGCGACATGGCGCTGCTGATGGTCTCGTCCGGCCTCACGCGCGCGCAGGTCGAGGATCCCGATTACGAGGTGGCGTTCCCCGAGTCGGTGGTGCAGATGATGCGCGGCGAGCTGGGCCGTCCCGAGGGCGGCTGGCCGGAAGGCATCCAGAAGAAGGTGCTCAAGGGCGCCAAGCCCCTGACAACCCGGCCGGGTGCGGCCATGGAGTCGCTGGACCTGGTCGCCGAGCGCAAGAAACTGGATGAGAAGTTAGGGCGTCCCGCGACCGACACGCAGTTCGCGTCCTATCTCATGTATCCGAAGGTATTCCTCGACTACGCGCGTGACCGCGCCGCGTTCGGCGACTGTGCCATCCTGCCGACGCCGGTGTTCTTCTACGGCATGGAGCCGGGTGACGAGGTGAGCGTCGACATCGAGCGCGGCAAGACGCTGATCGTGCGCTTCGTCGCCGTGTCCGAGGTGCGCGACGACGGCACGCGCCAGGTGTTCTTCGAGCTCAATGGCCAGCCGCGTTCGATCGTCGTGGCCGATCGGTCGCAGGTTGCGAAGCGGCCGCCGCAGCGCAAGGTGGAAGCGGGCAACCCGAAACACGTCGGAGCGCCGATGCCGGGCACCGTCGCCACGGTGAAGGCCGCGGTGGGGCAGAAGATCGCCAAGGGTGACCTGCTGCTGACCATGGAAGCCATGAAGATGGAGACCAGCGTGCGCGCGGAGAGCGACGGCACGGTGGCCGAGGTGCTGGCGAAGCCGGGACTGCAGGTGGATGCCAAGGACCTGCTGGTGGTGCTCGGCTAGCCAACCAGGCGCGACGCCGGGGCTCACCGACGGCGCCGCGCCTCGCCATTTCCGCTCAATTCACGCAAATGCGCGAGCACTTCGTGCTCATGCAGCGGTTCACGCACATGCGCCCGGTCAGCGATATCGATACAGCCTGACGCGCTGGACCTGCGGCTTTCCCGGTGGCAGGCGGATGTGCCGCCCCTGGTGGGTCTGGTCGCCATTGAGTCGCCGCCCGGCTATCCACCTCCCGTCGGCGCCGAAGGCGCCTTCCTCGGCGAAGTCGATGCCGACCAGTGGCGCACCGCCGTCGGCACCCTTGAAGGTGACGGTGATGCCTTGCCCCGCGAACCAGAAATCCTCGCCGCCGGCGTAGATCAGCATGCCGCCATGGTTGGCGATGTCCTGCTGGTCCTTCGGCGTCCACGGATCGACGAAGGCGACCGTGAACTCGATACCGCCGAGGGTGCTCTTCGCCGGCGTGTCGATGACGGTGCCGTCCTCCTGGATCTGCGCGCGGAAACCCGCCAGCCGGGCGCGTCCCCGGTTCTCCAGGATCAGCGGCGCGAGCTGCGCCAGCACCTCGTAGGCCTGCGACAGCGCGTTGGGCGCATCACCGAGCGATTCGATCGAGAACGGCGAGAAGCCGAGCGAGTCGAGCTGGCCGAAGGCATGGAATGCATTGGCGGCGACCTGCGGATTCGTGGCGTTGTTGGCCTCGGGCACGAACAGCACGTTGTCGGCGAGCTCATAGCGCGCCGCGAGCTGCGCGAAGTTGGGGAAGTAGATGTCGGGCGCCAGGAAATCGAGCGAAGGCGCGCCGGCCTTCCACACATCGATGAGATGCGGCAGCGGCCCGCCCGCGGGATATTCGCCGGGCTTGCGTCCGGTCCGGTTGAGCGCGGCATTCACGTACATCGGGATGTCGTAGCGTGCCTTGCCGGCCTCGACCAGCGTCTCGACGAAGCGCGCGTAATGCCAGGCGGTGAACACTTCCTGGCCCCACTCGTCGCCGCCGAACACCTGCGCCCAACTACCCGAAGTCTTCTGGCCGGCCTTCTTCCAGAGCTCCAGCAATTCCGGCTGCAGGCTGGCGCCGCGCGCGGCGAGCGCGCGCATGAGCCCGGCGGGTACCGCCGCAGCGTAGAGCTCGTCAGCCGCGGCGCCGCGCTCGCGCGCCACGGGCAACATGCCGATCTCGTTCTCGACCTGGATCATGAGCACCGTGCGGTCGCTGGCATCGACCTGCGCGAGATGCGCCAGCAGCGCGCCGAACACGCGCGCATCGGCATCCAGGGTGTTCTTCGAGAATGCCGACAGGATCTCGACGCTCGACCCGCCGGCGAGCCGGGCGCGCGGAAAGCGCCTGGCATCGCGCTTCACCCACGACGGTACGTAGGTGGACATGCTGTTCTTCCACGCGCCGAACCACAGCAGCACCAGCTTGAGCTGGTGCGCGCGCGCGTCGCGCAGCAGCGTGTCCAGCGACGACCAGTCGTATCTGCCCTCCGTGGGTTCGAGCAGCTCCCAGTACACCGGCGCCAGCACCGTGTTGAGATGCATGGCCTTCAGGCGTGGCCAGTGCGGCTTCATGTACTCGGCGCTGGAGGCGCTGGAATTGCCGAGCTCGCCGCCGAGGACCAGGAAGGGTTTGCCGTCGACGATGAGCTGGCGGGTGGCGCCCTGCTTCTCGAGGTGCGGCGTGGCCGCGACCGAAGCTCCGGCCAGCAGCGCCGCCGCGAGTGTCGTGAGAATTTTCACGCGCCGATGCTAGCAAACCGACACTGCCGGCAACGAAATCGCCATCGCTGGCGGCGCCCCGCCATCCGCAACACAACCTACTGCATCCGCGGATTCGAATGCGTACGCTTGCGCGGCATGACACTCGCGATCGCCATGCACGCGCTCGCCGGCGGCCTGCTCATCGGTGCGGGCGCGGCCGTGCTGCTGCTGCTCAATGGGCGGGTCGCGGGTGTCAGCGGCGTGCTGGCGAACGTCCTCGAGATGCGGGCCGGAGAGCAGGGGTGGCGCGTGGCGTTCCTGCTGGGACTCGCCGTCCCCGCGCTCATCGTCGGGAACGGTCATCCACGACTTCCGGGGAGCTTGATGTTGGCCCTGGTCGCCGGGTTGATGGTCGGCATGGGTACGCGGCTCGGCAGCGGCTGCACCAGCGGCCACGGGGTCTGCGGGATCGCCAACCTGTCGCTGCGCTCGCTGACGGCGACGGCGGTTTTCATGTTCACCGCGGTCGTGACGGTGTGGCTGGTCAGGCACGGAGCGCACCCGTGAGATTCTTCACCGCGCTCCTGGCAGGAATCCTGTTGGGCGCAGGCCTGCTGATTTCCGGAATGACGGACCCCGACAACGTGCTGGGCTTTCTCGACTTCTTCGGCGCATGGCGTCCGCAACTCGCGCTGGTCATGGCGGGCGCGGCATTCGCGGCTGCGCCGGCGTTTTTCTACGTGCGGAGGCGGAAACAGGATCTGCGGGGTGAAACCGTGACCTTGCCGGACCGGACCAGGATCGACCCGCCGCTGATCCTGGGCGCCGGAATTTTCGGGATTGGCTGGGGACTCGCCGGCATCTGCCCCGGCCCCGGCATCGTGCTGCTCACCACCGGCCGATCCACGGCGTGGATATTCATGCTCGGCGTGTGCGCCGGATTGGTTGCGGCTCCGTCAACCGTCGGCAGACTCTTCAAGTCGACTGCGACCTGTTGACATCGCCGGTCCCGAAACACACCATCGCCCCGTGCTTCGGTTCGCGCGCAAGCGCGATGAAAAGGGAATGCGGTGAGCCGTCTGCCGATGGCGAACCCGCAGCTGCCCCCGCAACTGTAGACCGCGAGCGATTCATCGACCTTCTGCCGAAGGTTGTTAGGCCACTGGGGACGCAAGTTCCTGGGAAGACCCGGTGAAACGTGACCGAGCGGTGAGCCAGGAGACCTGCCAAAGCACGTTTTGACCACTGGACGGACGGGGTGTGCCGGCAGCAGCGTCGATGCGTTCTGCCGCGCGCAGAATCTCGCGCCGCTACCTCTCCCCCGGAATCCTGAAGAAGGACACGAGGAGAGCAGATGGCAGCCGACACAGTCCCTGGCGTACGCGCGAAGCTCGCGCGCAGCGCAACGCGCGATGCGCGCAAGATCAAAGGCGCGATGGCGCACGGTCCCGGCATCGACGGCACCAAGGCCGCCCGCGCCGCGATGCGCGTGGTCACGGATTCCTCGCGTGACGCACTCTTGACCAACTTCGGTCGCGCCACGCTGCAGGATCGCTACCTGCTGCCCGGCGAATCCATCCAGGACCTGTTCGCGCGCGTGGCGCGCGCCTACGCCGACGACGCCGCGCACGCGCAGCGGCTGTACGACTACATGTCGCGGCTGTGGTTCATGCCCGCGACGCCGATCCTCTCGAACGGCGGCACGGAGCGCGGGCTGCCGATCTCCTGCTTCCTGAATGCGGTCGAGGACAACCTCGACGGCATCGTCGGCACCTGGACGGAGAATGTCTGGCTGGCATCGAACGGCGGCGGCATCGGCACGTACTGGGGCGGCGTGCGCTCCATCGGCGAGACGGTCAAGGGCTGCGGCCAGACCTCGGGGATCATTCCGTTCGTGCGTGTCATGGACTCGCTGACGCTGGCGATCTCGCAGGGCTCGCTGCGGCGCGGCTCGGCCGCGGTGTACCTCGACGTGCACCATCCGGAGATCGAGGAGTTCGTCGAGATCCGCAAGCCCTCGGGTGACTTCAACCGCAAGAGCCTGAACCTGCACCATGGCGTGTGCGTCACCGACGAGTTCATGCACGCGGTGCGCGACGACCGGCCGTTCGCGCTGCGCAGCCCGAAGGACGGCAGGCCGCTGCGCCAGGTCAACGCGCGCGCGCTGTGGCAGAAGATCCTCGAGACGCGCCTGCAGACCGGCGAGCCCTATCTACTCTTCAGCGACACCGCGAACCGCGAGCTGGCCGCGCACCAGCGCGCGGCGGGACTCACGGTGCGCCAGTCGAACCTGTGCAGCGAGATCCTGCTGCCCACCGGCCGCGACCACCTCGGCCGCGAGCGCACCGCGGTGTGCTGCCTGTCGTCGGTGAACTTCGAGACCTGGGAGGAGTGGAGCGCCGAGCCGCGCTTCATCGAAGACCTGCTGCGCATGCTGGACAACGTGCTGCAGGACTTCATCGACCACGCGCCCGCCAGCATGCAGCACGCGAAGTACTCGGCCGCGCGCGAGCGTTCGGTGGGCCTGGGCGCGATGGGATTCCATTCCTACCTGCAGGCCCGGGGCATTCCCTTCGAGAGCGCGCTGGCGCGCGCCGCCAACCTGCGCATGTTCAAGCACCTGCGGCGCGAGGCCGACGCCGCCTCGCGGGCGCTCGCCGCGGAACGCGGCGCCTGCCCGGACGCGGCCGAACGCGGCGTCCCCGAGCGCTTCTCGCACAAGCTCGCCATCGCGCCGACCGCCAGTATCTCGGTGATCTGCGGCGGCACCAGCGCCTGCATCGAGCCCATCCCGGCCAACATCTACACGCACAAGACGCTGTCGGGCTCGTTCAGCGTGCGCAACCCGGCGCTGAAAAGGCTGCTGGCCGAGAAGGGACTCGACACCGAGGACACCTGGCAGTCGATCCTGGCTCACGAAGGATCGGTGCAGCACCTGGAAGGATTGAGTGACGACGAGAAGTCGGTGTTCCGCACCGCCTTCGAGATCGACCAGCGCTGGGTGGTGGAACTCGCCGCCGACCGCGCGCCGCTCATCTGCCAGGGCCAGTCGCTGAACCTCTACCTGCGCAGTGACATCCACAAGTGGGACCTGCTGATGCTGCACTGGACCGCGTGGGAGCGCGGCGTGAAGTCGCTGTACTACTGCCGCAGCAAGAGCGTGCAACGCGCCGGCTTCGCAGGCGTCGAAGCCGACAACACGCGCGCATGGCCGAAGAAGCCGATCGGCAGCGAGACCGACGAGAACAAATACGACGAGTGCCTGGCATGCCAATAGCCGCCTTCCGTCTTCGGAAGTTCTTGAAGCGCGATTTCGCTTGAGCGCCAAAGAGAGACTGCGCGCTCGGCCTTGGCGTCCCTGCAACTGAAGTCAGGCCGTCCCATCAACTTTCCCGTCTTCCTCACCCGGCATCACCCCCATGCAAATCGACCTGATCACCACCCCCGGCCTGCTCACTCCCTCGAGAAGCTACAAGCCCTTCCGCTACCCCTGGGCCATCGAGTACTGGCGCCGCCAGCAGCAGATCCACTGGATGCCCGAGGAGATCCCGCTCGGCGAGGACTGCAAGGACTGGAGCTCGCGGCTGAACGACGCCGAGCGCAACCTGCTGACCCAGGTGTTCCG
>DASSRK010000126.1:0-27897 GCA_035701825.1 Steroidobacteraceae bacterium | reverse complement strand
GATCTCCGGATCGTCCTTCGGCCTTTGCGATTGCATCCTCATGCGCTGCGCGCGATGCCGCCGTCGGATTCACCGGTCTGCATCTCGGCACCGAGCGAATCCGCGAAGTTCACCGCGATCTTCTCCATTTCCACGACGATGCGCTCCACCTTGCCGCGCAGGTAGCGGAACGAGATGTACGCCGGGATCGCCACCGTCAGGCCGGCAGCCGTGCACACCAGCGCCTCGGAGATGCCGCCCGCCAGCATGCGCGGGTCACCCATGCCGCCCAGCATGACGGCGTTGAAGGAATGGATGATGCCGGTGACCGTACCCAGCAGGCCTAACAAGGGCGAGATGCTGGCGATCGTGCCGACGGAATTGACGAAACGCTCGAGCTCGGAAACCACGTGGCGGCCGGTGTCCTCGACGCGCTCCATCATGATCTCGCGGCCGCGATGGCGATTGGCGAGCGCCGCGGCCAGTACCCGGCCCAGCGGCGAATTCTTCTCCAGCGCCTCGATGACCTTGGGATTGACCTGGTTGCGGTCCGCGAGCTCGGACACCTTCTTGATCAGGTCGTGTGGCAGGACCCGCTTGCGTTGCAGGGTCCAGAGCCGTTCGAGGACGATGCCGACCAACGCGATCGAGCAGAGGATGATCGGCCACATGAATGGGCCGCCGGCCCGTACGATTTCCCACATGGGGCTGGACTATACCGGACCCGCCTGAAACCGTCAGTCGACGCGCCGCCAGGCAAATGGATGCCGCGCCGAACGCGCCGTGACGAGCCGCGTGATGCCTTGCGTCCCGATCCCGATGTCGATGCCGCCGTCCACGCGCGTGTCGAGCACCCGCGCGCCGGCACGGCGCCAGCGCTCGAGGGCCTGTGCGCGCGACTGGCTGCCCGCCACGCCGCCGCTCGCGACGGCCCAGCGCGCGCCGCTGGCTTCTATCCACTGGTTGCTCGAGGCCCGCGCGCTCGCCTGGCGCGGCACGAACGCGAGCTCGCTCGCCAGCGCACCGTCGGGCAAGCGCGCCACCAGGCCGCGCTCGGCCTCCGCATCGAGGTCGCCGGCCAGCAGGACGCCGAAGCGGCCGACGCTCACGCGCAGCACGCAGTATTCGCGGTGTCGGCCCGCGGACAGGAATTGCAGGTCGACGCCATCCCAGTTGAGATGCGAATCCCGGCAGGTCTCGACCGGCAGCGAGGTCGCCGGCCAGCCACCGCCCACCACTACGCGATGCAGCCGGCGTTCGCTGGCTAACAAGGCCGCGGCCTGCGCGCGGTCGGCGTCGAGCGCCGGCAGCACCAGCACGTCGACGTCGTGCGCATCGACGGCGTCCAGCGCCGGCAGCACCCATTGCGCGAGCCGCGTGCCGTGCGTGTTCCAGCTGTCGCCGGTGTCGTACAACAGCCGGTGCGAATGGGTCGACAGCAGCACGGCGCTGCCGCGCCCGGTATCGAGCGCGCTGACCTGCAGTTCCCCCGGCGCGGGCGCGCGCGGCGGCACGAACAGCAAGGGCAGCAGCGCGGCGAGCGCCGTGAACCGCAGGGCCGGCGGCCAGCGGCATGACATCAGCCACACGGCCGGCACCGCGAGCGCGTACCACCAGTCCGGCACGGCGATGCGCCACTGCGCGAAATCGAGATCCGCCGCCCACACCATCAGCGGCCACAGCCATGCGTACAGAGTCGCCGCCGCGGCGAAGAACACGCCGTGCAACAGCGCGCCGGCCAGCACCAGCGGCACGAAGACGAAGGACACCACCGGGATGGCCACCAGGTTCACGGCGAGCCCGACCAGCGACACGTTGCCGAAGACCAGCAGCGTCAGCGGCGCGAGCGCCAGCATGATGGACCACTGCAGCGTGAGCGCGCGCTGCCAGCCCGGCGCGCGCACCAGCGCGGACGATTCCACCAGGATGATGACGCCGACCGCGGCGAAGGACAGCCAGAAGCCGGCGGCGAGCGGAGCGAACGCGTCCGCCAGCAACACCGCGACCAGGGCCAGCGACCAGGTTCTCGAGCCGGGCACGGCGCGCGCGGCCAGGCGCGCCACGACGAACACCGCCAGCATCAGCCAGGTGCGCAGCGTCGGCACCGACATCCCCGCGAGCAGCGCGTAGGCACCCGCGGCCGCCAGCGCCAGCAGCAACGTGCAAGGCTCGCGCGGCAGGCGCTGCGCGCCGGGCAGCGAGCGCCATGCGGCGCGCGCCATCCACAGCGCGAGCATCGCGAAGAGCGTGACATGCAGCCCCGAGATGGCCACCAGGTGCGTGGTGCCGGTGGCGTTGAATATGCGCCATTGATCGCGGCTGACGCCGGCGGTGAGGCCCACGGCCAGCGCGGTGATGAGCCCCGCGGCGTCCGGGTCGGCGACACGTTCCACGACGCGCCGCGCGATGCGCGCGCGCAGGCCATCGATCGAGGGGGCCGCCGCGGCCACTCGGTAATCGAGCGCCGACGCGAGCACCTCGGCCTGCAGGTGCACGCGGTCGCGGAACGCGAGCCGTGCCGAATCGACGCCTGCAAAATTCCGCGCCGGCTGCGACGCGGCGAGCCGCGCGAGCAGGCTCCAGCGCTCGCCTGGCTGCGGCGGCTGCGCCGGGTCGCGCCACGACAGCCGCGCGTGCCGCAGGCGGCCATCGTGCGAACCCGGGCCTTCGAGCAGGCGCACCTCGGCGTCGAAGCGCAACTCCGCCCCGTCGCGCTCCGGCACGGACGCCACCACCGCGTCGAGCAGCAGGCGCGTATCGCGTGCCGGGGAGGAGATCTGCAACTCCAGCCAGTGACGCGCCGATTCGCTCGCGAGCGCAAGCCCCAGCATCGACCAGGCCATGCAGCCCACGGCCGGACTGCGGCGTACCGGCGACCACAGCGCCAGCAGGCACATCAGCGCGGCGGCCAGGCTCCATGAAGGCGCCGGCAGGGCGGTCGACGCGAGACCCAGCAACACGCCCGCCAGCAGTGAAAGTCCTGCAACCACGGCGCTCAGTGGCGGGTGCTAAAGTGCCCGCCGATGCCCCGTGGACTGTTCCGCCGAATCACCCCGCGCAGCGAGACCCTGCGCTCGCACTGGATGCTCAAGCCCTTTGCGCGCTTCCTGGGTGATCCGCGCCTGTGGTCGTTGCAACGTCGCACCGTGACGCCGGCGTTCGGCGCGGGGCTCGCGATCTGCTTCGTGCCGCTGCCCATCCACATCCCGCTGGCGGCGATGGTCGCGATCTTCTGCCGCATCCACATCCCGACCATCATGCTGGCGCTGGTGGCGGTGAATCCGCTGACCATCGTTCCGGTCTACCTGCTGGCGTACAAGATCGGCGTGATCGCGACCGGGGCGCACGAACGGACCTTCAGGTTCCACATGAGCTGGGACTGGGTGCAACACGGCCTCGGCCCGATGTGGAAGCCCTTCCTGGTTGGCTGCGGCCTCACGGGCGCATTGGTCGGGCTGCTCGGCTATGCCCTGCTCGACGTCCTGTGGCGCTACAGCGTGCGCAAGAGATACCGCGAGCGCCCGGGCGCGGCCAGCCAGCAATCAAGTCTTTTCGACTAGATTCCCGCGCTTGATTTCCAGGATGCGGTCCATGCGGGCCGCGAGCCGGCTGTCGTGCGTGACCACCACCAGGCTGGTGCCGAATTCGCGGTTGAGCTCCAGCATCAGCGCGAACACCGACTCGGCGTTGGCGCCGTCGAGGTTGCCGGTGGGCTCGTCGGCCAGCACCAGCCGCGGCTGCGTGACCAGCGCGCGCGCCACCGCGGCGCGCTGCCGTTCGCCGCCCGACAGCTCCTGCGGTCGATGCACCAGCCGTTCCCCGAGCCCGACGCGCTCCAGCACTGCTCGCGCGCGCCGCTCCGCCTCGTGCTTCGGCTCGCGCCTCACCAGCAACGGCATGGCGACGTTCTCCAGGGCCGAGAACTCCGGCAACAGGTGATGGAACTGGTAGACGAAGCCCAGGGTGCGGTTGCGCAGCTCGCCGCGCGCCTTCTCCGACAAGGCGTGGATGTCGTTGCCGGCGACGCGCACCACGCCGGCGGTCGGCCGGTCGAGCCCGCCGAGGATCTGCAGCAAGGTGGTCTTGCCGGACCCGGACGCGCCGATGATGGCGATGCGTTCTCCCGCCCGGGCGGTGAAGTTCACCTCCGACAGCACCTGCAGGTCGATGGGCCCCTGGCGAAAACTGCGCGCCACCCCGAGCGCCTCGAGCACCGGGGTGGCGGGCGTGTCGATGGTTGCTGTCATGTGCGTTCAATCATGTCTGAGGGCCTCGGCGGGCATGGTGCGCGAGGCGCGCCACGCGGGGTAGATAGTCGCGAGCGCGGTCAGCGCCAGCGTGACCAGCGACACCTGCACCACGTCGCGCAGCTCGACCTGGGTCGGCAGGTCGCTCATCAGGTAGACGGCGGCGTCGAGGAAGCGGATGCCGAACACGGCCTCGATGCCGTGGATGATGGCCTCGAAGTTGACCGCGACCAGCCAGCCGAACGCGGCGCCCGCCAGCGTGCCGACCAGCCCGATCAGCGCGCCCTGCACCACGAACATGTGCAGCACGTTGCCGGGCGCGGCACCCAGCGTGCGCAGGATCGCGATGTCGGATTGCTTTTCCTTGACGACCATGACCAGCGTCGCGACCAGGTTGATGGCCGCGACCACCACCAGGATCAGCAGGATGAAGAACATCATCGACTTGGTGAGCTCGATGGAGCGGAAGAACACCGCGTGGTCGCGCGTCCAGTCGCTGACGTAATACCCGGAGCCGTCGATGTCGATGTCGCGCGCCACCTGGCGCACCAGCATGCCCGCGGCGAACGGATCATCGAGTGCCAGGCGCAGGCCGGTGATGCTGTCGCCGAGCCGGAAGAGCCTGGCGGCGTCGTTCATCTGGACCAGGGCGAGGCCGCGGTCGTATTCGTACATGCCCGACTCGAAGATGCCGGTGACCGTGAAGCGCTTCATGCGTGGCACGAAACCCGCGGGCGTGGGCGTGCCCTCGGGCGCCATGAGCACCACGGACTGGCCCACGCCGACACCGAGCTCGGCGGCCAGCGCCGAGCCCAGGATCACGCGGAACCTGCCCGGCTCGAGATCGGCAAGCGTGCCGGATCTCAGGCGCGAACCGAGTCCCACGGCCTTGCTCTCTTCTTCCGGCAGCACGCCGCGCACCATGGCGCCGGCCACGCGCTGCCCGTTGGCGAACAGGCCGCGCGATTCGATGAACGGCACCGCCGCCTTGACGCCCGGCTCGCGCGCGGCGGTGGCCTGCCGGGCGCGCCAGTCCGGGATCGCGCCGCGCACGCCGCTGATGGTGGCGTGCGAGGTCACCGCCAGCATGCGGTTGCGCAGCTCGCGCTCGAAGCCGTTGAGCACCGACAGCACCACGATGAGCACGGCCACGCCGAGCGCCAGGCCGATCACCGACATGGAGGCGACGAACGATACGAAGCCGCTGCGATGTTGCGAACGCAGGTAGCGCAGGCCTATCAACCATTCGTACGGAGCACGCGCCATCACTCGTACCTCAGCGCGTCGGCGGGCGGGATGCGCGCCGCGCGCAGCGACGGGTAGATAGTCGCGAGCAGCGTGATCAGCATGGCGATGCCGGCGATCCAGGCGATCTGGCCGCCGTGCAGCTCCGAGGGGATGCGCGTGATCACGTACACGTCGGAGCTGAAGATCTCGAAGCGGAACAGGCGCTCGAGGAAGGCGGCCGCGGCGCCCGCGTTGTAGCCGAGCAGCGTCCCCAGCGCGACGCCGAGCGCCACGCCGAACCAGGCGATGACGCTGCCCTGGATCAGGAAGATGGCCATGACCCGGCGCGGCGAGGCGCCGAGGGTGCGAAGAATCGCGATATCGGTGCGCTTGTCGGTCACCACCATGGCGAGCATCGCCACCAGGTAGAACGCCGCCACCGCCACGATGAGCATCAGGATGATGGCCACCATGGTCTTCTCGATGCGGATGGCGCGGAAATAGCTGGCGTGGTCGACGGTCCAGTCGCGCATCTCGACGCCGGCCGGGAGTCCCGGTGCCAGCTCGGCGACGTAGCGCGGCGCGGCGAGCGCATCGGTGAAGTTGACGTGCAGAGCCATGCGCGCATCGGGATCGGGCAACAGCGCGCGCACGTCGTCGAGCGCGGCGACCAGCAGCGCGTTGTCGTAATCCTGCAGCTCCGCGTCGAACACGCCGGCCACGCGGAACTCGCGCAGCCGCGGCTCGGGCGCGCCATTGGCGTCGGTGGTCGGCACCAGCACCGTGATGGCGTCGCCGATTCCGATGCCGAGCATCTGCGCGATCGAGCGGCCGATGATGATGCGGTCCGAACCCGGCACCAGGTCGGAGAGCTTTCCTTCGACGATGGAACGGGTGAAGCGCGCCACGTCGCCCTCGTGCGAGGGATCGATGCCGCGCAACTTCACCGGGAGCATCTCGGGCTTGCGCACGGCCAGCGCTTCCACCTCGAGGTAAGGCGCCACCCCCTTCACGACCGGGGAGCCGCGCAGCTTCGTGGCCAGCGCCTGCCAGTCGGGCGCGGTGTGCACTTCCGCGGGCACGAAGATGCGCGCGTGGGCCGAGAGCGCCAGCAGCCGCTCGCGCAGCTCCGACTCGAGGCCGTTCATCACCGACAGGATCACGATGAGCGCCATGACGCCAAGGCATACGCACAGCAGCGACACCCAGGTGATGAACGACACGAAGAACTTGTGCGATCGGGCCCGCACGTAACGCAGGCCGATGAACAGGGGCAGTGATTTCAGCACTGCGCCATTTCCGGGGGCAAAAAGCGGACGGACATCACAAAAGTGGGATTGAACATAGTCGGGAGTCGGCGACAGCGGCTGACTTTGCCATAGCGCGGCGTATATTGCCGCCACGGTCGTGTCGCCGATCGCGAGGAGAACGCCATGCTTGCACGTACCTTGAAAGTGTCATTGGTCGCCCTGGGACTGGGCCTGGGTGTGGGGCTGGCCGTACCCGCCTTCAGCGAGACCCTGGCCATCGACGGCCAGGTCGCCATCAAACCCAGCGGCGTCGAGACCCCGCAGCGCGGCTCGACCATGGCTGCCGTCGAAGCGAAGTTCGGCGCGCCCGCCAACAAGACCAGCCCGGTCGGCAACCCGCCCATCACCAAGTGGTTCTACGCGAACTTCGTGGTGGTGTTCGAGAACGACAAGGTGCTGCATTCGGTCGTGGTCGGCGGTTGACCTCGAGAGCCCGAACGGCTCCACACTTCGAACCCACGCACGCCCAGTGAACCTGGGTAGAGGTAGCGGCGCACCCGGCCCGCCATGGGTACCGGGCTGATGCGTCGTGCGACTTCCACGCGCAGCGTGACGAGGACGCCGACGCCGCGATAGAGGTACCTCGGAAATTCCGCACACGATTTGCGCTCCGCGCTCGACTTGCGCCGCCCGCCCCGACGGGTAAGCTGCCGCGCTTTCGCAATGCCATCCCTGCTTCATCCCCCTCTCCCGGCGCCGCATGCCCGCGCGCGCTGGCACCAGCTCTACGGCTCGGCGCGCAGTCTCGCCATCGCCGAGGCCGTCGAAGCGGACACGCGTCCGTGGCTGGTGATCGCGCGCGACGCGCGTGAACTCGACCAGCTGCGCGCCGAGCTCGGGTTCTTCCTGGGCGCGCGCCGCCAGATCCACGCCCTCCCCGACTGGGAAGTACTGCCCTACGACGTGTTCTCGCCGCACCCGGACATCATCTCCGAACGCCTGGCCGCGCTCGCCGAACTACCGCGCCTGGAATCCGGCGTGCTGCTGGCGGCCGCGGATACCCTCGGCCAGCGCCTGGCGCCGCGCGGCTACGTCGAGGGCCGGACGTTCAACCTCGCGGTCGGGGACAAGCTCGAGATCGAGCCGCTGCGGGCGCGGCTGGTGGAATCGGGCTACGCGTCGGTATCGCAGGTGTGCGCGCCCGGTGAGTTCGCGCTGCGCGGCTCGCTGTTCGACGTCTATCCCATGGGCACGCAGACGCCGCTGCGCGTGGACCTGTTCGACGACGAGATCGAGGCCATCCGCGAGTTCGACGCCGAGTCGCAACGCTCCGGCAAATCGCTGCGGCAGGTGCGCCTGCTGCCGGGACGGGAGCTGCCGCTGGATGCGGAGTCGGTCAAGGCTTTCCGCCTGCGCTATCGCAAGCGCTTCGAGGGAGACCCGACCCGCAGCATCATCTACCGCGGCGTGAGCGACGGCCTCGCGCCGCCCGGCATCGAGTTCTACCTGCCGCTGTTCTTCGACGGCACCGACACGCTCCTCGACTATCTTCCCGCCGGCACCGTGGTGTGCGCGCCCAGCGACGCGAGCCGGGCCATCGAGCGCGCCGCGGCGGTGGTGGCCGAACGGCACGAAGAACGAAGGCACGACGTCGAGCGCCCGGTGCTGGCGCCGGATGAGCTCTACCTCACGCCGGCCGAACTCGAGACGCGGCTCAACCGCTTCACGCGCGTCGACTACGAGAGCTTCAAGGTCGAGACGGAGCTGGGGGGCGAGACCGCCGGCCACAACTTCCCGACCGCGGCGCCGCACGAATGGCGCGTTGACCTGCGCGCCGAGAAACCGCTGGCCCCGCTGGCCGCGTTCGTCGCGCAATTCCCCGGCCGGGTGCTGCTGGCCGCCGACTCGGCCGGCCGGCGCGAAGTGTTGCTCGAGATGCTGCGCGCCACCGGTCACACGCCGGCGACCGCCGCGGGCTGGCACGAATTCGTCGACGGCACGGCGCGCTTCGCCATTTCCATCGCGCCGGAAATGGCGGGCCTCCACGTCGTGTCGCCGCCGTTCGCGGTGCTGGGCGAATCGCAGCTCTTCGGACAGCGCGCGCGCCAGGAGCGCCGCCGTCGCCGCGCGACCGCGGACCCGCAGGCCATCCTGCGCGACCTCACCACCCTCGGGCCGGGCTCGCCGGTGGTACACGAAGAATATGGAGTGGGCCGCTACGTCGGCCTGCAGGTCATGCAGGTCGCGGGGCAGGACGGCGAGTTCGTGGTGCTGGAGTACGCCGGCGGCGACAAGCTGTACGTGCCGGTGCAGCAGCTGCACCTCGTGTCACGCTATTCGGGCGCGGCGCCGGAGAGCGCGCCGCTGCACAAACTCGGCACCGACCAGTGGGCCAGGGCACGTAAGCGCGCCGCCGATCAGATCCGCGACGTGGCCGCGGAATTGCTCGACCTTTACGCGCAGCGGCAGGCGCGCAAGGGACCGGCGTTGCCCACGAAGGAACTCGAATACCAGGCCTTCGCCAACAGCTTCCCGTTCGAGGAGACCGCCGACCAGGCCGAGGCCATCCGCCAGGTCATGCAGGACCTCGAGCACGAAAAGCCCATGGATCGCGTGGTCTGCGGCGACGTCGGCTTCGGCAAGACCGAGGTGGCGATGCGCGCCGCATTCATCGCCGCGCAGGCCGGCAAGCAGGTGGCGGTGCTGGTGCCGACCACGTTGCTTGCCGAGCAGCACACTGCCAACTTCCGCGACCGCTTCGCCGACTGGCCGGTGCGCATCGAGTCGCTGTCGCGCTTCAGGACCTCCAAGGAATCCACTGCCGTGCTCGAGGGCATCGAGAAAGGCACGGTCGACATCGTTATCGCCACGCATCGGCTGCTGCACGCCAACGTGCGCTTCAAGGAGCTCGGGCTGGTCATCATCGACGAGGAGCACCGCTTCGGCGTGCGCGACAAGGAGCGCCTGAAGACCCTGCGTGCCGAAGTCCACGTGCTCACGCTCACCGCGACGCCGATCCCGCGCACGCTGAACATGGCGCTGGGCGGCCTGCGGGATCTCTCGCTGATCACCACGCCGCCGGCCGAGCGTCTCGCCATCAAGACCTTCGTCACCGAGTGGCACGCGCCGACGCTGCGCGAAGCCGCGCTGCGCGAGTTCCGGCGTGGCGGCCAGGTGTACTTCGTGCACAACGTGGTCGAGACCATCGAGAAGACCGCGCAGGAAATCGCCAGGCTGATCCCCGAGGCCGAGGTGCGCGTCGGCCACGGGCAGATGCGCGAGCGCGACCTCGAGCAGCTGATGGTCGATTTCTACCACCGGCGGTTCAACCTGCTGGTGTGCACCACTATCATTGAAAGCGGCATCGACGTACCCACGGCAAACACCATCATGATCGACCGCGCCGACCGCCTCGGCCTCGCCCAGCTGCACCAGCTGCGCGGCCGCGTGGGCCGCTCGCACCACCGCGCCTATGCCTATCTACTGACGCCGCCACGCAAGGCGCTGTCGCTGGACGCGGTCAAGCGACTCGAGGCCATCGAGTCGCTCGAGGAGCTCGGCGCCGGCTTCGTGCTCGCCACGCACGACCTCGAGATCCGCGGCGCCGGCGAGCTGCTGGGCGAATCGCAGAGCGGCGAGCTCACCGAGATCGGCCTGACGATGTACCTGGACCTGCTCGAGCAGGCCGTCAAGGCGCTCAAGGAAGGCCGCGAGCCGGTGCTGGACCGGCCGCTGGCGGCCACCGCCGAGGTGGAGCTGCGCCTGCCGGCGCTGCTGCCGGAGAGCTACGTGGCCGACGTGCCGGTGCGGCTGGCGATGTACAAGCGGCTCGCGGCGGCCCCCGACAATGCCGCCATCGACGCGCTCACCGAGGAGATCGTCGACCGCTTCGGGCCGTTGCCGCCGCCGGCGACCAACCTGCTGCGCGTCGCCAGGCTCAAGCTCATGGCGCGCGCCATCGGAATCCGCCGCCTCGATCTCGGCCGCGAAGGCGGATACGCGCTGTTCGAGGAATCGAACCAGGTGGACCCGAAGGCGGTCATACGGCTGGTGCAGCATCCGGATCGCGACTACCGGCTCGAAGGGCCGCTCAAGCTCCGCATATCGGTCGAGACCGACGATGACGCGGAGCGCTTCGAGTTCGCGGAGAAATTCCTCGCCGGACTACGGGGACCCGGGGACGCCAGGGGCGCGGCGGCGGGCGGCGGCAAGACGGGTTCCAACGCGCCGTCCCGCAAACCCCACTGACCCCACCCGCTATACTCCCGGCCCATGAAGCTGCTTGCCGTATCGATGCTCACCCTGCTGGCCTTGCTACCGGGCGCGCAAGCCCAGGATGGCGGCTCGCCCACGGTCTACACCGTCGAGCTCGTGGTATTCCGCAACATGAGCGGGTCGGGTGGCCAGGAGGACTGGAGCGCCAAGGCCGTGGCGCGCGGTCCCGACAAGCCGGAATCGCCGGTCACCGGCCGCTTCGTGCGGTCGTTGCCCGCCTCGCAGTTCCAGCTGAACGACGTCGCCGCGAGGCTGCAGAACACGACTAACTACCAGCCCATCGCGCACTTCGCCTGGCAGCAGACCGCGAGCTCCTGGGGTTCGCGCGCCGGCTTCACGGTGAGCAAGCTGGCCGGCAACGTGCCGGGGCTGTCCGGCATCATCTACCTCGAGAGCGGCACCTACCTGCACCTCGGCATGTCGCTCAACTACCAGAGCTCCAATCCGCCCGAGGCGCTCGGCGCGGACGCGACGACGGTGTTCAACCTGTCGGAATCGCGGCGCGTGATCCCCTTCAAGCTCACGTATTACGACCACCCGGCCTTCGGCGTGGTGGCATTGGTCACGCGCAACCGCCCCACCGGAGGGCGCTAGCAGCTCAGTGGAAGTCCGGCTCCTCGGCCACGATGATCCGGTTCCGGCCCTGCTCCTTGGCGCGCGCCAGCGCCGATTCCACGGCGTGCAGGAAATGCTCGGCGGTGTCTTCCGGCCGCGCGGTATGGATGGCCACGCCGCCGCTGACGGTCACGTATTTCTGCTGTGAGCGCGGGTGATGGATCTGCTGCTCGCGCACGCGGTGCGCGACCGTGGTGGCGTGCTGGATGACGTGGTCGGCCTGCGTGCCGTGCATCAGCACGATGACGCTGGCGCCCTCCCACCGCCCGACGATGTCCGTGCCGCGGCGGAACGAACCCGAAATCGCGCGCGCCACGCGCTTCACCACGGCGTCGCCGCCGGCGCGGTCGAAGATCTCGTTGTACGGCCCGAGCTGGTCGATGTCGAACAACAACAGCGCGATGTCAGTCTTGTCGCGTTGTGCCAGCGCGAAGTCGCGCTTGAGCACGTCCTCGAAGTAATACCGCGACGCGAGCCCGGTCAACCGGTCCTCGCGCACCCAGTTCGGCAGCCCGCGGATGCCGGACTCGCTGGTCTTGTGGCGCGTGCCGCCTTCGCGGTGATAGCCGATGAAGTGCGTCACCTGCCCGTTCGCGTCCCTCAGGGGATGGATCTGCATGTCGTTGACGAACACCGTGCCATCCTTGCGGGTGTTGCGCACCAGTGCACGCGCCGGCTCGGAATGTCGCAGGGCGTCCCGCAAAGTCGTCAGCTCGGGCTGGTCGCGGTCCGCACCCTGCAGCAGGCGCAGGTTCTTGCCGACGAGCTCGCCGACCTCGTAGCCGGTGAGCTTGCAGAACGCCGGGTTAACGTAGACCACGAGCCGGTCCCCGCCCGCCTCGCAGATGACCACGCCTTCCGGCGCCACGTCGAGTGCGCCGCGCAGGAAGTCGCCGCCAAATCCGTTCGTGGAAGGGCCGCTCATGCGTTGCCCGCGGTGAGGCTCAGTCGCGGCGCCGCCGACGACTGCGCCAGCAGTTCCTGGCTGGCACGCCACGCGTCGCCCGCCAGCAGTTCTTCGCGCTCGGGCGCGGCGCGGCCACGCATGCGCACCAGGCGCAGGTGCGAGCTCGGCTGCACCTCGTATTTCAATTCGTCGAGCAGCGTCTCGACCGAGGCACGGTCATTGCACACCGGCAGCACGTCGCAGCCGGCAGCCAGCGCCGCGCTGGCGCGCGCCACGATGTCGCCGTATTCGGCGGCACCGCCCATGGACAGATCGTCGGTGAAGATCGCGCCTTCGAAGCGCAGCTCCTCGCGCAGCGCGTTCTGGATCCAGCGGCGCGACAGGCTCGCGGGCTCCGGCGCCACCTCGGGGAACAGCACGTGCGCCACCATGACGCCCGGCAGCCCGTTGGCGATGAGCCGGCGGTACGGCAGCAGGTCGTCGCCCAGCTCGTTCCAGCCGCGCCTATCTACCGGCAGCGACTTGTGCGAATCGGCGATGACCGCGCCATGGCCCGGGAAGTGCTTGGCGGTGGCCGCCATGCCGGCGTCCTTCATGCCCTGCACGTAGGCCAGCGCGAGCTGCGCCACGGCCTCGGGCTTCGAGTGGAAGGCGCGGTCGCCGATGACTTCGCTCACGCCGTAGTCGAGGTCCACGCACGGCGCGAACGACAGGTCGACGCCGTGCGCGCGCAGCTCGGCCGCCATGAGCCAGCCCATGGAACGCGCCAGGGTCAGGCCGCGCTTCGCGTCGAGGTCGAAGGCGTGGCCGATGCGCCGCGGCGGCGGCAGCAGCGAGAATTCGGGACGGAAGCGCTGCACCCGGCCGCCTTCCTGGTCGACGGCGACGATCAGCGCCGGGGTGCGCACCGCGTGGATGTCGGCCACCAGGCGGGTGAGCTGCTCCGCGGAGGCATAGTTGCGTGTGAACAGGATCACACTGCCGACCAGGGGATGGCGCAACACCTCGCGGTCCCCGGGCGTGAGCTCGAGGCCGGCGACATCGACCATCAGGGGGCCCAAGGTCACGGCAACGTTCCTGTGTTCCAAACTGTCGGTGGGAGCCCTTCCTTACGATGCCCGTTCCAGCACCGCCATGGACTCCACGTGTGTGGTGTGCGGGAACATATCAAGTACACCGGCGGCGCGTAAGCGGAAGCCATGTTCCTGGGTCAGGACACCCAGGTCGCGCGCAAGCGAGCCCGTGTGGCAGGAGATATACACCACCCGGCGCGGCACGAGATGTGCCACGGCGCTCAAAACCTCGCGGGCGCCGACCCGCGGCGGGTCTAACAGGACCTTGTCGAAGCCGCCGCGCATCCAGGGCAGCGTCCTGTCCGGGGCCACCGACAGGTCGGCCACGTGGAACGAGGCGTTCTCGATGCCGTTCAGCCGGGCATTGGCCCGCGCCCGCTCGATCAGCCCGGCCTCCCCCTCCACCCCAACTACCGCCGCGGCCCGGCGGGCCAGCGGCAGGGTGAAGTTGCCGAGGCCGCAGTACAGGTCCAGCACCCGGTCACCGGGGCCGACCTCCAGTAGTTCGATGGCGCGGCCCACCATGGCCTCGTTGATGAAGCCGTTGACCTGCACGAAGTCGGTGGGCCCGAATTCCATGCGCAGTGCACCCAGCCGGTAGTGCAGGTCCACCGGACCCGGCGTGAGCGGCGCGACGGTGTCGAGGCCGCCCGGCTGCAGCAGGATGCGCAGCCCGTGCTCGCGCTCGAAGGCGCGCAGTTTGTCGAGGTCGGACTCCGGCAACGCGTCGAGCACGCGCACCACCAGCACGCGCTCGCCGTCCGACGACGCCACCTCGATCTGCGGAATGCTCTCGCGGCGCTGCATGCCGGTCAGCAGCTCGCCCAGCGTGCCCACCAGCGAAGCCACCGGCTCGGACAACACCTCGCAGCGGCTCACGTCGGCGACGTACTTGCCCTGTTTCTCGCGGAACCCGACCAGGCTGCGGCCCTTCTTCGACACGTAGCGGGAAGACAGGCGGGCGCGCCGACGATAGTTCCACACCGGGCCTAACAAGGGTGGCAGCCACTCCCCGGGCGTGACGTTGCCGATGCGCGCGAGATTCTCCGCGAGCTCCTTCTGCTTGGCCTCGAGCTGGGCCGCGGGGTCGAGGTGCTGCAGGGCGCAGCCGCCGCAGGTGCCGAAATGGGCGCACTTCGGCGTCACGCGCCGCGCCGAAGGCTCGAGCACCTCGACGAGCTGCGCCTCGTCGTGGTTGCGGTGGAAACTGGCGCGCCGGAAGCTGACCCGCTCGCCGGGCAATGCGCCCGCGACGAACACGGTCTTGCCGCCCTCGATGCGCACCACGCCCTCGGCCTCGTGCGTGAGATCGACGACCCGGCCTTCCTCGACCACCGCCTGCGCGGCGCGCGACGCCCTGCTCACGCCGGCCACGCCGCGAGGAATTCGTCGAAATGCGCCTGGCGCGCATCCGTGAGCCACGCGCGCGTGCGCGCCAGCTCCTCGTCGAGACCCGCGTCCGTCAGCCGGCCGCGCATGTGCTGGAAACGCAGGAACACCAGCCAGGTGTTGATCACGTCGGTCTCGCAGTAGTCGCGGATGCGCCTGAGCTCGCCCCGCTGGAAGGCATCCCAGACCTGCGACCCGTCGAAGCCGAGCTTGCCCGGGAAGCCGAGCAGCACGGCTGCGTCGGACAGCGCGGCGCGCGCGCGATTCTGGTAGCCCGCCAGCACGTCCATGACGTCGATGTGGCGCCAGTGGAAGCGGCCGAGATAGTTGTTGTAGCGGAAGGCGTTGTCCTCGTCGCCGGTTTCCCAGTAGCGCGGCGCCTGCACCTTGTGGCGCAGCGCGCGATAGTGCAGCACCGGCAGGTCGAAGCCGCCGCCATTCCAGCTCACCAGATCGGGCGTGAATCTCTCGATGCCGTCGAAGAAGCGCACCACCAGCTCGCGCTCGGACGCGGATTCGTCACCCAGGCTCCACACGCGAAACCCGTCGCGCGAGCGGAATGCGCAGGAAATGGCCACGATGCGATGCTGGTCGTGCGGCAGGAAGTCGCTGCCCGAATCCTGGCGCGCCCTGGCCTGCATGGCCTTGCCCACCTCGTCGTCGGACAGACCGTCGAGTCCGAACAGACGTCGCCCGAACTCCACGTCCGGCACGGTTTCGATGTCGAAGACCAGTGTGTTCATTTCTTCTTTCGCGACGGCTTGCGCGCCTTGCGGCGCGAGGTCCCGGTGCGAGTGGCCCTGGGACGTTGCGTGCCGCCGGTCTCGGCCGCCTCGAGGACCGCGACCGCCACGATCAGCCCGCCCTCGTCGGTGAGCGTGATGTAGCCATTGCCGATGCCGAGCTTCCTGCGCATCTTCTCGCCGCGCTCGGAATACACCACGTCGGGCCGGCCCCAGGCGTTCTGCACCACGCCCACGTCGCGGATCCACATGCCATGCGCGAAGCCCGTGCCCATGGCCTTGACGATGGCCTCCTTGGCCGCGAAACGCATGGCGAGAAAGCGCTCTTTTCGCCGGGTTTTGCCGAGCTGTTCGCGCTCCTCCGGCAGCAGCAACCGGTCTATGAAGTGCTCGCCGAAGCGGTCGAACACCTTCTTGACGCGCGCGGCTTCGAGCACGTCGACGCCGATGCCGAAGATCACTGCCGCGCCCCGAGCATCAACGCCTTCATGTCGCGCACCGCGGCCTCGAGGCCGCTGAAGATGGCGCGGGCGATGATGCAATGGCCGATGTTGAGCTCGACGATCTCCGGGATCGACGCGACCGGCACCACGTTGTTGTAGGTGAGGCCATGCCCCGCGTGCACCTCGAGCCCGAGGTTCGCGGCACGCTTGGCCGCGGTCGACAGGCGCTCGAGCTCGCGCGCCTGCGCCTGGCCGGTGGCGTCGGCATAGGTGCCGGTGTGCAACTCGATGACCGGCGCGCCGCTGCGCCTGGCCGCCTCGATCTGCGCGAGGTCCGGCGCGATGAACAGGGCCACGCGTATCCCCGCGGCCGACAGCTTCTTCACCGCCGCGGTCACGCGCTCGAGGTCGCCGGCGACTTCGAGCCCGCCCTCGGTGGTGATCTCCTGGCGCTTCTCCGGCACCAGGCAGCAGTCCTGCGGCCGCACCCCGACCGCGATGTCCAGCATCTCGCCGGTGAGCCCCATCTCGAGGTTCATGCGGGTCTGCAGCAGCGGCCGCAACGCGTGCACGTCACGGTCCTGGATGTGGCGCCGGTCTTCACGCAGGTGCAGCGTGATGTTGTCGGCGCCCGCCTGCTCGGCCAGCAACGCCGCGTGCACCGGGTCCGGGTACGGCGCGCGGCGCGCCTGGCGCACCGTGGCCACGTGGTCGATGTTGATGCCGAGCTCGATTCGATTGGGGCTCATGGATGTCCTCGCCGCACCATGGAACGCGCCACCGTGCGCGTGCGCAGTTCGCGGCCTTCGAGACAGTGATCGAGCGCCTGGCGCAGCAGGCGTCGCGCGACGTCGAGCGACTCCGCGTCGCGCAGGTCCTCGTCCTGCAGCGCCAGCAGGCAGCGGCCCGAGTAGGCTCCGGGCGTGTCCTCACGCACCTCGGCCAGCCCGTCGCCGACGTGGAAGCGGTAGTAAGTCTGCGCGTCGACCGGGAATTCGAGCCCGTAGCCGAGGTGCGTCAGCAAGCGCTTCTCGAACACCCGCAACGTGGGCTCGGCCGCCGCGTCGGTGGCGAGGCGCCGCAGCGCTTCCGCGTAGTCGTCGAACAGTTGCGGCTGCGGATCGTGGCGCGTGGTCAGGCTGATGATGAGCTCGTTCAGGTAGAAGCCCGACATGACCTGGCGCGAAGGCAGCGTCAGCGACTCACCGGGCTCGGCGCCGGTCAGCTGCGCGGCATCGCCGCGGCCGCTCCACGACAGCAGCAGCGGGCGAAACGGCATGAGCAGCGACGCCAGCTTCGACTTCGGCCCGCGCGCGCCGCGCGCGAACAGCGTCAGGCGCCCGTGGCGCGCGCTGAACACCTCGAGGATGCGGCTGGTGTCGCGGTACTCGCGGCTGTGCAGCACCCAGGCCGGTTCGAGCGAGACGCGTTCGCGGATCATTCCAGCCCCAGCTGCGCGAGCGCGCGCGCATCATCGGCCCAGTCCTCGCGCACCTTGACCCACAGGTTGAGGTGCAGCCGGCGACCCATGCGCGCATTGAGTTCCTCGCGCGCCTTCTGCCCGATTCGCTTGAGGCGCGATCCCTTGGCGCCGATGACGATGGGCTTCTGGCCGTTGCGATCCACCCAGATCACCGCGTGCACCACGAGCTGCTCGTCGAGCTCCTCGAGCTTTTCGATCTCGACCGCGATGCCGTACGGCAGCTCCTCCACCAGTTCCATGGTGAGCTTCTCACGCACCGTCTCGGCGATCTGGAATTCGATGCCGCGGTCGGTGCGCTGCTCGGGCGGGAACATCTCCGGCGATTCCGGCAGGCGCGTGCCGATCACCTCGATCAGCCGGTCGACGTTGATGCCCTTCTCGGCCGACACCGGCACCACGTCGAGGAAGGCGTGGCGCCCCGCGAGCTCGGCCACGAACGGCAACAACCTGTCCTTGGGATTGACCTTGTCGACCTTGTTGACCACGGCGATGGCATCGCGGCCGGAGTCGACGATACGCCGCAGCACCGCCTCGTCCTCCTCGCTGAAGCGCAGCGCCTCGACCACGAACACCACGAGGTCGGCATCGGCCAGCGCGGCGGCCGCGGTGCGGTTCATGGCGCGGTTCAGCGCGCGGCGCTCGCCGAGATGCAGGCCGGGCGTGTCGACGAAGGCGATCTGCACGCCGGGCCGGTTGACCACGCCGAGCACGCGATGGCGCGTGGTCTGCGGGCGCGAGGTGACGATCGACACCTTCTCGCCGACCAGCGCATTCACCAGCGTCGACTTGCCGACGTTGGGGCGGCCGACGATCGCGGCGAAGCCGGCGCGGAAGCTGCCCGCCTGCTCAGCCATGGACACCCAGCGCCTGCAGCGCTGCCTGTGCGGCGATCTGTTCGGCGCGCCGGCGACTCGGGCCCTCGCCCTCGGTCTCGACGCCGGCGTGCGGCACGGCGCAGGACACCAGGAAGGTCTGCGCATGCGGCTCGCCGGTGGTGCGCTTCACCATGTAGGTGGGCAGCGAATGGCCGCGCGACTGCAGGAACTCCTGCAAGCGGGTCTTGGCGTCCTTGAGCGTCGAGGGCTCGGGCAGCGCGGCGATGCGGCTCTCGAACCTGGGACCGATGCGCGCGCGCACCTGCTCGAGCCCGCCATCGAGGTACAGCGCACCGCACAGCGCTTCGAAGGCATCCGCGAGGATTGACTGGCGGCGGTGGCCGCCGGTCTTGAGCTCGCCCGAGCCGAGCAGCAACAGCTCGCCGAGCTGCATCTCCTGCGCGATCTCCGCCAGCGGTTCTTCGCTGACCAGCCGCGCGCGCAGGCGTGACAGGTCGCCTTCGCTGGCGGCGGGAAACTCGCGGTACAGGCGCTCCGACAACATGAGGTTCAGCACCGAATCGCCGAGGAATTCGAGGCGCTCGTTGTTGGGACCCTCGGCGCTGCGGTGGGTCAGGGCGACGATGAACAGCGCACGATCCTGCGGCTCGTAGCCCAGCCGGGTGGCGAGCAGGTGCGCCTGGCTGGCAGGCGTGGTGCTCATGGTCGCCGCGCCATTCAGTTGGGGACGCCCGATTTGGCGATGACGACGGTCTTGTCGAACTTCATGAGCAGGTCGAGATTGCCGAACATGTGCGCCTGCTGTTCATAGTTGGCGCTCATCTCCCAGCCGTTGTCGCCCTTCTTGACGCTGATGTCGTCCACGGTGGGCGAATCGATGTAACCGGTGTCGAACTGCTTCTCGAGCGCGAACTTGATGGTTTGCGCCGTGAGCGTGTCGTCGCTGCTGAGCTTCGTGGCCGTCTTCTTCATGGCCTCCACCACCTTGTAGTAGTTGAGGTACTTCGGTCCGGCCACGATGCCCGCGTAGAGCACCAGTGCCACGGGGATCAGAAGGAAGATCCAGCCGATCATCGTCACGCCACGTTGTCTGTGCATCATGCGTCCTCCCAGGTTGCGATCATTCGATCGCGGTGCCGATTCGTTTCAGGTTGATCATGTTGCTGCCGCTGCGATTCGGATCGAAATTCAACCAGATTCGCGTTGCCTTGCCGACCAGATTCTCCTCCGGGACGTAACCCCAGATGCGGCCATCCTCGCTGTTGTCGCGGTTGTCGCCGATCATGAGGTAGTGGCCCGGGGGCACGACCTCTTCGAACACGTGGTTGCCGACGTCGGCGCCGAAGTCCTGCGACTCGTCGCACACGTACCCGCCGCCGCCCTCCAGCAACTTCTTGCGGTCGCAGTCCGGCAGCAGCGGGCCCTGCACCTGGTGGAAGCTGGAGTACATGTTGGCGGAGAACAGCCGCACCGACGAGTGGCAGATCATGACCTGGTGCGTGTGCTCGCCGAGCTTCTCGGTGGCGAGGTGCATGCCCGAGTAGCACTTGTCGGCAAACTCGCCGTCGGGCTGCTGGGCGATGACCTCGCCATTGATCACCAGGCGGTCGTCGCGCACCTCGACGCGATCGCCCGGCAGGCCCACGAGCCGCTTGATGTAGTTGACGCTCGGGTTCGGCGGATAGCGGAACACCACCACGTCGCCACGCTGGGGCGAGCCGATGTCGATGAACTTCTTGTTGATCACCGGGAGGCGCAGTCCGTAGGCGTACTTGTTGACCGCGATGAAGTCGCCGTCGAGCAGCGTCGGCATCATGGAATCGGACGGGATGCGGAACGGCTCGAACAGGAACGCGCGAACCAGCAGCACGGCGAAGGCCACGGGGAAGAAGCTGCGCGCGTAGTCGACGGTGCCGGGCTCGCGCATCGGCATGTCGCCACCCACGCCCTTTTGCATGGCGAGTTCGCGCTTCTTGCGGAAGAACAGGTGATCGAGCAGCCAGACGAGGCCGGTCACCACCGAGAGCAGCAGCAGCACGCCGCTGAAGTCGAGCGACTCGGCGCTGATCAGCCGCACGATGATGGCGATCACCAGTACCGGCAACACCGCGTACATCGCCCGCACCAGGATCGGTTCCCGGACCGACACGGCGCCCTTTGCGATCTGCCGGCGCGGCGCGAGGAACCAGCTGTCGATGGCGCAGTACAGCCCCACCGGCACCGCGACCCAGGTCAGCGGCACCGCCAGCTGCTTGGCCCAGTCGAACACCGTGGACACGCCGATGTACATGATGGCCGCGACGATGACGAACGGCAGCGCATAGTCGGCGATCTGCACGTACTTCGGGCCGGGCACCGGCTCGCCGGTCTGGTTGTCCTTGGGCCGCCGCGGCGCCAGCACGAACTTGTCGTACAGCACCACCAGCACCACGGGAAGGGCCAGCCAGGCCAGCACGGTGATGATCACTTGGATGGTCGCCATGGCTATTTCTTCCCCACCTTGAGCACCGCGAGGAAAGCTTCCTGCGGGATCTCCACCTGCCCGACGTTCTTCATGCGCTTCTTGCCTTCTTTCTGTTTCTCGAGCAGCTTTTTCTTGCGCGTGATGTCGCCGCCATAGCACTTGGCCAGCACGTTCTTGCGCAGCGCCTTGACCGTGGCGCGCGCGATCACGTGGCTGCCGATGGCCGCCTGCACCGCCACCTCGAACATCTGCCGCGGGATCAGCTCCTGCATCTTGTCGACCAGCTGCCGGCCGCGATCATAGGCGCTGTCCTTGTGGACGATCAGCGCCAGCGCGTCGACCTTGTCGCCGTTGATGAGCACGTCGAGCTTGACCAGCGGCGCCGGCTGGAAATGGCTGAAGTCGTAGTCGAACGAGGCGTAGCCGCGGCTGGTGGACTTCAGGCGGTCGAAGAAGTCGAGCACCACTTCGGCGAGCGGCAGCTCGTACTGCAGCGACACCTGGGTGCCCAGGTAAAGCATCTTCTTCTGCACGCCGCGCTTGTCGGCGCACAGTTGCAGCACGCCGCCCACGTGGTCGGGCGGCACGAGGATGTTGGCCAGGATGATCGGCTCGCGCAGCTCCTCGATCTTGTCCACCGGCGGTAGTTTGGCCGGGTTGTCGACGCTGATCACTTCCCCGTCGGTGGTGGTGACCTCGTACACCACGGTCGGCGCCGAGGTGATGAGGTCCATGTCGTATTCGCGCTCGAGGCGCTCCTGCACGATCTCCATGTGCAGCAGGCCGAGGAAGCCCACGCGGAAGCCGAAGCCCAGCGCGCCCGACACCTCGGGCTCGTAGTGCAGCGCCGAGTCGTTGAGACGCAGCTTGCTCAGCGCGTCGCGGAACTTGTCGTAGTCGTCGGAGGCGATGGGGAACATGCCGGCGAACACGCGCGGCTTCACCTGCTTGAAGCCGGGCAGCGGCTCGGCCGCCTGCGCGCGTTCCAGCGTGATGGTGTCGCCGACGGGCGCGCCGTCGATTTCCTTGATGCCCCCGATGATGAAGCCGACGTCGCCGGGCCCCAGCAAAGGCGCCGGCACCGACTTCGGCGTGAAGCGGCCCACCTTGTCGACCAGGTGCGCGCGCCCCGTGGACATCACGCGCATCTTGTCGCCGGCCTTGATGGTGCCGTTGACGATTCGTACCAGCGTGACCACGCCCACGTAGTTGTCGAACCACGAATCGATGATCAGCGCCTGCAGTGGCGCGTCCGGATCGCCCTTCGGCGCCGGGATACGTTCGATCAGCTGCTCGATGAGATCTTCGACGCCCTGGCCGGTCTTGCCGGACACCTCGAGCGCGTCGTCGGCCGGGATGCCGATGACCGCCTCGATTTCCTTGATCACGCGCTGCGGGTCGGCGGACGGCAGGTCGATCTTGTTGATGACCGGAACCACCTCGAGGCCGAGCTCGGTGGCGGTGTAGCAATTGGCGACGCTCTGGGCCTCGACACCCTGCGTGGCGTCGACCACCAGCAACGCTCCGTCGCAGGCCGCCAGCGAACGCGAGACTTCATACGAGAAGTCCACGTGCCCGGGAGTGTCGATGAGGTTGAGTTGGTAACGCTCGCCGTCACGCTTCGAGGTGTAGTACAGCGTGACCGACTGCGCCTTGATGGTGATGCCGCGTTCGCGTTCGAGCTCGAGGGAATCGAGGACTTGTTCCTGCATTTCGCGGGCTTCGAGGCCGCCGCAAATCTGGATGAATCGGTCCGCCAGCGTGGATTTGCCGTGATCGACGTGGGCGATGATGGAGAAGTTGCGTATCCGCTGCATTGAGGGCTTTGAAGTTGAGGTCGGCCTGCCGGGCTGGCCGGCAAAAATCAGCGCGGAAGTATAGCCGCACCCCGCCCCACAAGCCTCAAAAGTTCTTTGGAATTCAGCGTGTAATGGCAAATCACGCTGCCATCCAGCAGCAGCACCGGCACCTTCAGGCCATATTGGCGAGAAAGCCCGGCATCGGAGTCCACGTCCACCACCGTGACCGGCGGTATGGCCTGCGTGCGTTCCAGCTCGGCGAGCGCCAGCAGCATGTCCTCGCACAGGTGACAACCCTCGCGGCTCAGAACCACGAGTCCCTGGGGAAAACGCGATGACAAGGGATTACTTGCGGCGCGGCGTCGGCGCGAGGCCCATGCCCTGGGCCGCTGCCTTGGTGGCCTTCACCTGGTTGGCGATGAATTCCACGGTGTTGGGTGGCACCTCGCCGATCGCCGTCACCTGGTGATCGTCGATCACCGTGGAGAAAGCCGACGAGGAGCCGAAACGGGTCGGTCCATCGTTGGTCTTGCTGTCCGGCTTGCGTGGCTCGACGAACACGGACACCGAGGCCACGCCGTCGGTGAACACCAGGTGCTCGACCGGTTCCTTGGATCCCGGCAGCGCCTGTGAAGAACGCGTCGCCATGCGGAAGCCCGGCGGCAGCCGCATGGCCTCCCACAGGGCGGGCGAGGCGTTGCTCGCCTGGATGCGCTCGGCACGCAGCCAGCGATATTCAGAGGCATCGACCTGCGGCTTGAACATGGAGTCGGGAATACGCTCCGGCAGGTCGATGTTGGAGAACACGATCTGCTCGATGACCGCGCCGGACTTGTCGCACAGCTGGGTCTTCAGCGGCATCGAGGTCTGCTCGTCGATCCACAGCCGGTAGCCGTAGCGATATTCATCGCGCGGACTCAGCGACACGAGGCGAGTGGTTCGACCCAGCAGCCGCTGGCGCTCACCGCCCTGCACTTCGTATACGAGCTCACTGCCATCGTTGATGGCGGGCAACGCGCCCAGCAACGGGCCGTCCGGTGCGCGCCGCTCCACCAGCACGCTGCGCGTGTCGGGGAAGTAACAGGTGAGCTCGTCACCTTCGCGGATGAATTCGCGGCCGGAGCCGTCGAGCGACAACAGGCGCTCGGAAACATCGCGGCCCCGCACGCGGTGGATGATGCGCAGGGTTTCGGCGCGCGTGCCGCGCACGTGCGTGAACACACCGACGTAATTGCGGGTGGTGAGCGCCTTGTTCATGCGCTCCAGCCACTCCTGCGGCTCGGCGCCCAGCGCGATGCCGGCACCCAGCAGCAGGGAAAGCACTGCGAATCGCACGACCATCCCGCGCTGGGACGAGCGCATGGCAAGCGAACGGCCTGCCAGGTCACCGCGCATCGGCGGCTCCCGCGGGTTTGTCGCTGGTATTGGGCGCGGCGTTGGCATCGCCGCCCTCGGCCTGCGCTTCATTGCCGACGATGCCGAGCAACGCCATGCGGCGTGCCAGCGGACCGGAGTATTCGCTGTGGGCGACCACGTAGTTCGCGAGGCGCGCGGGCGGCGCGAAGCTGGTCTGGGAGCTCGGCGCCGGCGTGCTGTATCGCTCGGGTTCGCCGCTGCCGCCACGGGTCGAGCGCGGCTCCGCCGGCGCGGTCTGCGCGACGGTCAGGGTGGCCGGCTCGGGAGTCAGCTTGATGGTTTCGGAAGCGGGAACCGCGGCGAGCATCGTCTCCGGGCCTTCCTGGGTGCGAAGCCACAAGATCGACAGGGCGGCAACACCGGCCGCGATGCCGGCTCCAAAGGCCGGACGCGCCAGGCGCATCCAGCGTGAGGTGGTCGCCTGGGGGACGCCGGCCGCCTGTACCGGAACGCGCGCCGTAGCCGCGACCGAACCTTCGGCAGCGCTGGCATCACCGTAGCTCGCCTCCTGGGCGATGGCCGACTGGACGCGCCAGGCCACGCGCTCGTGCAGGATCACTCCGCGCTCGGCGCGCAGCGCGGCGCCGATCAAAGCGAAGCGCGACCACTGGGCACGCAGGGCCTCGTCCCGTGTCAGCCGGCGTGCGAGCAGTTCGCATTCCGCGGCCGACAACTCGCCGTCGAACATGGCTGACAGCTGGCTGTCCCGTTCGCCATGTCGATCAGAGGGGGGGCGCTCTTCGCTCATACCATTTCCTCGGTGCGGCCCAGGCCGCCTTCAAATACTTCGCGCAGGCGTTTGTCGATGGCCTCGCGCGCTCGAAAAATTCGTGACCGGACCGTGCCGACCGGGCATTCCATCGCGGCGGCGATTTCCTCGTAGCTCAGTCCATCGAGCTCGCGCAGCACGATGGCTGTCTTGAGTTCTTCAGGCAATCCTTCGATCGCAGAGTTCACGATGCCGCGAATTTCTTCGGTGAGCGCCATGCCCTCGGGCGTATCCGGGTCTTGCAACTTGGTTTGCACGCTGTGCGATTCCTCGGGATCGGTCAGGTCGAGGTCGTATGCGATGGGACTGCGGTCACGCGATGCCAGGCTGTTCTTCGCGGTGTTGATGGCAATGCGATACATCCACGTATAGAAGGCGCTGTCGCCACGGAACTGTGGCAGGGCCCGATACGCCTTGATGAATGCTTCCTGCGCAATGTCTTCCGCTTCGGCCGGGTTTCGCACGTAACGCAATACCAGCTTCACCACCTTGTGCTGGTACTTGCGCACCAGCAGATCGAACGCGCTCTTGTCTCCGCGCTGCACGCGCTTGACGAGCACCAGGTCACTCTCTTCCGCAGTCACCGGACCACCCCGGCTCGCGAATGGCTGAATAGACCCTGAACAGCCGTGAAAGTTTCCCTTCCGGACACAGCTAATCGAATGATTTTCAACGGCGCGTGACGCACTTCAAACCCTGGGAGCGGATGGTATCAGCTTGTCGTTTGCCGCTCGTCCGGGCCAGGCCGGGGACGCCAGCTCAGACGCGCGCAGAGGCGGCGAAGTTCATGGGAATCGTGCCTGTCGGCATCGATGAAGGCGCCGTGCCGGCCCTCGCAGGTCGAAAACCACAGGAACAGGCCCCACTGGCCCAGCCGGAATGATCCGCGGGCCAGGGTCGCCGAAAGCTCGATTCGGTCACATCGGCGCTGGACGACGAAAGAATCAGCGTCCCAGCACAGCCTCACCAGCGTGCGACGCCCCTCGAGCAGGAAGCCGCTGCGAATCCCTGCAAGTCCCGAGACGAGTATCACCACGCAGATCGTGATGCGTGCCGGCAACGGCAACGCCACCCCGCCGAGCACCGCGGCCGAAACGGCCAGTAACCAGGCTGTCGCCAATGCGGCGGCTCGCCGGGATGGAACGAGTTCAATTTGCCCGCAGGACTGCGCGGCAGAGGGCGGCGAATTGCGGATCGTCGGGAACATCGCCGGCGATCAGATAGCGCACCAGGTCCGGGTCCGGCAATTCGAGAAATGCGGTGAACGCGGCGCGTTCAGTGCTTGCGGCCCGGCCGTGCTGCTCGCGCAGGTAGCGCAATAGCAGGAAGTCCAGCTCCTTCATGCCGCGGCGGCAGCGCCACTCGAGTCTGCGCGTTTCCAGGCGCTCGTTAATGCTGGCGCTCCAGCATCATCTTCTTGATCTCGGCGATGGCTTTCGCGGGATTGAGGTCCTTGGGGCAGGCCTCGGTGCAATTCATGATGGTGTGGCAGCGATACAGGCGGAACGGGTCTTCGAGATCGTCGAGTCTTTCGCCCGTCGCCTCGTCGCGGCTGTCCACGATCCAGCGATAGGCCGCGAGCAACGCCGCGGGCCCGAGGTACCGGTCGCTGTTCCACCAGTAGCTGGGGCACGAGGTCGAGCAGCAGGCGCACAGGATGCAGGCCGACGGCCGGTCGATCTTTTCCTGGTCTTCCTTCGACTGCGGGCGTTCGCGATCCGGCGGCGCCGGCGTGCGCGCCTGCAGCCAGGGCTTCACCGCGGCGTACTGCGCATAGAAATTGGTGAGGTCGGGGACCAGGTCCTTCACCACCGGCATGTGCGGCAGCGGGTAGATCTTCACGTCGCCCTTCACTTCGTCGCAGGCCTTGGTGCAGGCCAGCGTGTTGAGCCCGCCGATGTTCATCGCGCAGCTGCCGCAGATGCCTTCGCGACAGGAGCGGCGGAAGGTGAGCGTCGAGTCGATCTCGTTCTTGATCTTGATCAAGGCATCCAGAACCATGGGCCCGCAGGCATCCATGTCGATCTCGTAGGTATCCATGCGCGGGTTGGCGCCGGAGTCCGGGTCGAATCGATAGATCACGAACCTGCGCACGTGCTTCGCCCCGGCCGGCGCCTTGTGCGTCCTGCCGGCGGACTTGTCGATCTTCGAGTTCGCGGGGAGTGTGAATTCGACCATGGGTGCGGTTCAGTAGGTACGTGCCTTCGGCGGGATCGGTTCGACGTCCGCCGTCAGCGTGTTCATGTGTACCGGGCGATACTCGATGCGCGTCCTGCCGGAGTCGTCCACCCAGCACAGCGTGTGCTTCTGCCAGTTGGCATCGTCGCGCTCCTGGAAATCCTCGCGCGCGTGCGCGCCGCGGCTCTCCTTGCGGTTCTCGGCGGAGACAATGGTCGCCATGGCCTGCCCGAGCAGGTTGTCGAGCTCGAGAGTCTCGACCAGGTCGGTGTTCCAGATGAGACCGCGATCCACCACCTTCACGTCCGCGAAACTGGCGTGGGTCCTGCGCAGCGCCTCCACGCCTTCCTGCAGGGTCGCGCCGGTGCGGAACACGGCGGCATCGCGCTGCATGACTTTCTGCATTTCCAGGCGGATCTCGGCGGTGGGGCGCGAGCCCTGCGCATTGCGCAGCCGGTCGAGGCGCGCTACGGCGTAATCACCGGCGCCCTTCGCGAGCGGCGCGTGCTTCTGGTTGGGCTTCACGACCGTTGCGGCATGGCGGCTTGCCTCGCGGCCGAACACCACGAGGTCGAGCAGCGAGTTGCTGCCGAGGCGGTTGGCACCGTGCACCGACACGCACGCGGCCTCGCCGACGGCCATGAGGCCGGGCACCACGGTGTCCGGGTTGCCGTTCTTCGACGTCACCACCTCGCCGTGCACGTTGCAGGGAATTCCGCCCATGTTGTAGTGCACGGTGGGCAACACGGGGATGGGATCCTTGTTGACGTCGACACCCGCGAAGATGCGCGCGGTCTCGGCGAT
>DASSRK010000125.1:0-10487 GCA_035701825.1 Steroidobacteraceae bacterium | reverse complement strand
ACCTTCACGACTTCGCGGTACTCGTTCCAGTCGAACTCGGCGAAGTCGGTGAACGCGTTCTTGACGAAGCGCGTGAGGTTCACCGAGCCCAACAGGCACGAGCCGTACGGCGGCAGCGGCTGCTCGCCGCAGTTGTGCGCGTGCAGGCCGTTGGCGTCGAACTCGTTGATGCCCGGGATCTGCACGTCGTAGACGTCTTCGAAGCCGTCGCCGCGGATGCTGTCGACCGTGGCGACGAAACGCTCGCGGTTCAGCGTGCGCTTGTAGGCGCCCAGCAGGTTCGCGAGGCGCCCCCGCTTGACGGTATCGGAGAAACCAATGAGCTCGGCGAAGCGCGCCACGTTCTCGCCGGTGATGACCAGGCCGGGCTGCGCGCGGTTGCGGTAGATGGTCGCCGCGATGCCGAGGCGCAGCAGCATGCGCTGCACGCCCTCGAGCATCGAGGTGTCGGAGCGGCCGAGGCGGATCGAGACGCCCTTGGCCTGCGTGCCCTGCACGCTGCCCTCGGAGTCGAACAGGCCGCGCAGGAAGCCGCGGTAGAACTCGCTCGAACCGCGTTCGATGGCCGGGGTGATGGTCTGGCGACCCGGGCGCAGGCCGAGCTCGGTGGCGAGATCGCTGATTGCCGAGAGACCGAGGCGGAATTCGCCGCGGCGCCCGACTTCGTGCCAGCCGCGGAAGTCGGCCTGGTTGTTGAAGCGCCGCGCCGCATCGAGCGCCGCCGCCATGACGGAGTTCGGTCCGCCCATGCCGACGTCGCTGTTGCCGACCGCGGGGCGCGCCCACACGGATAGCTCCGCGCCGGACTCGGTGATCGAACCGTCGCCGACCAGCAGGCCCATGAGGTAACCCTCGTTGGAGCCAAGCTCTTTCGAAGGATCGGCTCCGGCCCAGACCGCGCCCTTGCGATGATCCTGCAGCAGCACCTTGTCGCCGGGCTTGAGGTCGCCGGCGGCGCACCACTCGGTGGCCAGGCGCCAGCGCGTCAGCGTCGAAATGCGCCGCACTCGATGGTCGCTCGTAAGGCGCAGCGAGAAGCCCTCGGTGGTGGTCAGGCTGACGAGCGGCTTGACCGCCGTGCGGAAGAAACCTTCCGGCGCGCTCTCGTGATCGACGCCATCGACGCGCGCCGTGAATTGCTTGCCGATGAGCTCGCCCACCTGGCGCGGGCCCTCGGCGGTCTGCACCCAGGTGTCCGCGGTGACGCAGGGGTTGGTGGCGCGGATGTTCTCGCACCACCAGTTGTTGTTCATCTCATTGACCTTGTCGATGAGGATGAAGCCCGGCTCCGCGAAATCGTAGGTGGACGACATGATGACGTCCCACATGCGCCGCGCCGGGAGCGTCTTGTAGATCTTGCAGCACACCAGGCCGTCGTCGCGCGACACGTAGTTGGTGGTGTTCGGCCACTCGCGCCAGATGAACTTCGACTTGTCGTCGAGCTTATGCTGCTCGGGATCGTATTCCTTCTTGAGCAGCGGGAAGGCAAGGTTCCAGTCCTTGTCTTCGCGCACCGCCTGCATGAACTCGTCGGTGATCAGCAGCGAGAGGTTGAACTGGCGCAGGCGGCCGTTCTCGCGCTTGGCGCGGATGAATTCCATCGCGTCCGGGTGGCCGACGTCGAAGGTGCCCATCTGCGCGCCGCGCCGGCCACCGGCGGACGACACGGTGAAACACATCTTGTCGTAGATATCCATGAACGACAGCGGGCCCGACGTGTACGCGCCGGCGCCGGAGACATACGCGCCGCGCGGACGCAGCGTCGAGAATTCGTAGCCGATGCCGCAGCCCGCCTTCAGCGTGAGGCCCGCCTCGTGCACCTTGTTGAGGATGTCGTCCATCGAGTCACCGATGGTTCCGGACACCGTGCAATTGATCGTGGAGGTGGCCGGCTTGTGCTCGAGCGCACCGGCGTTCGAGGTCACGCGGCCGGCGGGGATCGCGCCCCGGCGCAGCGCCCACAGGAAGCGCTCGTTCCAGTGCTCACGGACGTTTTCCTGCTCGACGTCGGCCAGGGCACGGGCGACACGCTTGTAGGTGTCGTCCATGGTCTTGTCGACGGGCGTACCGTCCTTGGCGGACAAGCGGTATTTCTTGTCCCAGATGTCGAGCGACGCTTCCTGGAAGGGAATGGCATCGACGTCTTTGTGCTCGAGTTTGACCACGCTATTCATGGATGGGTACCTGTCCCCCGAAGTTCTTCGGACTGCTTTTTTAAGACCCCAAAGTCCGAACCGGAAAAAAGGAAGACCCACCCTCGCTAGCGCTTGCAGGTCGGTGATTTGCTTGCGGTTGCTGTCAGACGACCGCTGTTCCTGTTCCCCGGCTCCCCAACCACGCGATGTCGTGAGACACAACATCTTGTGTTGGGGTCGAGAGCCTAAGAGCGTGAAAACGGCCCGTCAAGAATCATCGCTGTCATAATTGCAGTGCAATAAGTACCTTGATAAACAGCGAGTTACGGCGTTTTGCGCCGCCAGAAACCCCTGTCAACGCGGGAAATTTTTAGGGGATGCAGGAATCGGGCCGGACACAAGATTTTGTGTCCACCGGGTTCTCACCCGTTACGCACAAACCATCCACAGGTTGTGGGGCAGGCCATCCACAGGGCACCGTCCGACACGCCCGGACCCGCCGAAAAAGGTGTCCGTGTTTCGGTCCGTAGCGATCATTTTCAAGGCACTTGATTCGAATTCCACGGCCCGCACACAGGGTCCCATGCCATCACGCCGGGACGGTTCCCGGTAGTTAGTTGAGACAAGTACAGGAGGAGTGGGACATGAGCATTGTGCGTTACGAGCCGTGGGCGCTGTTGAACCGCCTGCATCGTGAACTGGACCAGACTTTCGACACCGTGGCTCGCGATGCGACCTGGTCACCGGCCGTGGACATCCACGAGGAAGAGCAGCGCTTCGTGCTGCGCGCCGACCTGCCGGGCGTGAAGCCCGCGGATATCGAGATCACCGCCGAAAAGGGCGTGCTCGCGCTGCGTGGCTCGCGCAATTTCGAGCAGAAGCAGGATGACGGGCATTACTCGCGCATCGAGCGCGTCACCGGCAAGTTCGTCCGCAGCTTCACACTGCCGGAGAACGTGCAGACCGACGCCATCAAGGCATCGTTCAAGGACGGCGTGCTGGAGCTGACGATCCCGAAGCAGGCCAAGCCCGAGCCCCGCAAGATCGAAGTCCAGGCGGCCTGAGCAACCTGGCTTCTTTCCATCTCACGGACGCCGGCCTCCCTGGCCGGCGTTTCCTTTCGTGGCGCGCCAGCGCCTGAATATTTGACATGCGTGGACGGCCTGTGTACCTACGGTGAGCACCGTGCGGGAGGCGCGGCGCTCATCCGAAACAGGAGGTTCATCATGGCGTTGTGGAAAGATCAGTCGAACCGGGAATCCGGCGCTGCGGAACCCGCAGTGATGAAGGCGCCTGAAAAGGCACCCGCCCTCGCCCCCGTCAGTGAATTGGCCCCGCGTCCCGCTGTGCCGCAAAACCGCCCCGATACCCCGAAAACCGAGTCCGTCATTTCCGCGGGCCTCACGATCGAAGGCAAGATCGAGGGCGCCGGCCATGTGCGGATCGCGGGCAACTTCAAGGGCGACGTGGTCGTCCAGGGCAACGTGACCATCGAACCCGGCGCGAAGCTGACCGGCGGAGTGCAGGCCGACACCGTGGTCATCGGCGGGGAGCTCGCGGGCAACATCGATGCGGCCTCGCGCGTTGAACTGCTGCAGACGGGCGTGCACATCGGCGATCTCAAGGCCGGTTCACTCATCGTCGCGGCGGGTTCCCGCATGCGCGGCCAGGCCGAGTTCGGCTGGGACGAGAAAGCCAAGCATTGACCGGCCGATGAACGGGCGCCTCGCAGCACCCGGCCGGACCAGGACCTGTCCCCACTGCAAGGCGGACATCCTGGCGAGCGCCAGCATTTGCCCGGGCTGCCGCCATCACCTGCGGTTCGATCCCGGCGCGCTCCTCGATCGGCGGGCGCAGCCGTCGTTCTCGGCGTTGCGCGTGGAGGGCACGATCCGCAATCCGGAAACCAGCGAATCGTGGGAATACTCGGTGGTGGTCTCGATCCGCAACGAACGCGGCGAGGAAGTCGCGCGCAAGGTGGTCGGCGTCGGCGCGCTTTCCCCGAGCGAGTTCCGCAACGTCACCTTGTCGGTGGACGTGTTCGCATCACGCGATCCGAAGCAGTAGCGAACCGCGCGGACCTGGCGGCTTGTTAGGTCCGCGCGCGGACCGGAGCTTCGCCTCAGCGCGCGCCGCCACCGCCCAGGATCCGCGCCGGCAACATCACCAGCGCGCGCAGGAATGAAAACACGCCCTCCACCGCGATCCCGAGCAACCGGAACGGCAGGCTGATCAGCCAGGCCAGCGGCCACAGCACCAGGGCCAATATCGCAATTGGCCAGCAGACCACGAGCAGCAGGAGCCACAAGAGAAACTTGACCATCGATTGAGTATCCTCTTCGCCATGTCCAAACGTCTCGAAAACCTGCGTTTCGCGTTGATCGCGATCGCAGGCACCTTCAGCTTCGCATCCCACGCCGCCCTTCCCCAGGCGGTGGCCGAAACCCCGATGCCCTCGCTCGCGCCCATGATCAAGCGCGTCGCGCCGGCGGTCGTGAACATCGCCACCCGCGGCACCATCCGCGAGCGCCAGCCCCAGAACCCGCTGCTCGAGGACCCCTTCTTCCGCCGGTTCTTCGACATCCCCGACATGGGCCCCCGCGAGCGCCAGTTCCAGAGCGCGGGCTCCGGCGTCATCTTTGATGCAAAGAATGGGTACATCGTTACAAACGCCCACGTCATCGATAACGCCACCGAGATCACGGTGACCCTGCAGGACGGGCGCGATCTGACCGCCACGGTGGTCGGCAGCGACGTTCCCTCGGACGTGGCGGTGCTCAAGGTGCCCACCGACGGCCTGACCCAGGTGGCGCTCGGCGACTCCACCCGGCTCGAGGTCGGCGACTTCGTCGTGGCCATCGGCAACCCCTTCGGGCTGCAAAACACGGTCACCTCGGGCATCGTCAGCGGCCTCGGGCGCTCGAACATCAATCCGGACGGCTACGAGGACTTCATCCAGACCGATGCGTCGATCAATCCCGGCAACTCCGGCGGCGCGCTGGTGAACCTGCGCGGCGAACTGATCGGCATCAACAGCGCCATCCTGTCGCGCTCCGGCGGCAACATCGGCATCGGTTTCGCCATCCCGGTCAACCTGGCGCACAGCGTCATGGACCAGCTCATCAAGTACGGCTCGGTGAAGCGCGGCCTGCTGGGCATCAACGTGTTCTCGCTGACTCCCGACATGGCGAAGTCGCTGAACATCCCCAACACCCAGGGCGTGCTGGTCTCGCAGGTCAACGAGGGCTCCGCGGCCGAGAAGGCCGGCATCAAGCCCGGCGACGTAATCACCAGCATCAACGGCCAGAACACCAAGTCGAACACCGAGCTGCGCAATGCCATCGGCCTCACGCGCATCGGCGAGAAGCTGGAAATCGCGCTGATCCGCGATCGCAAGCCGCTGCACGTGACGGCGATCATCGCCGAGCCACCGCCGACCACCACGAAGTCGACCCCCAGGCCCGCCGCGGGCGGCAACGAGAGCGGCAGCATCCACCCGGGCCTCGCCGGCGCCATGCTGGCCGACGCGCCCGAGGGCGGCATCCAGGTGCGTGCGGTCGAGCCGCGCAGCGCTGCCGACCAGGCGCGGCTGCGCACCGGCGATCGCATCGAGGCGGTCAACAGCAGGAACGTCGCCAACCTGGCGCAGCTGCGTGAGGTCGCCAGGAAGGGCGGTACGCTGGTGCTGACCGTTCGCCGCGGCAACTCCGTGGTGCTGGTGCCGCTGCGCGTGCCCTGAGCGCGGCGCTGCGCGGCCGGTTCAGCGGCGCTCGAGCCGCTCCAGGATGGGATCGAACAAGGGGTTCGGGCCGCGCTCGAGTTCGTAAGGCCGGCCCTGCTCCACGGCTTCCCAGTACTGCCACGGCAGCTTCTTCGTCCCGAGCTCGTAGTCCATGCCGTCCCAGGCCTCGCGGAACGAATAGAACGCCCAGTGCACGCCATCACCCTCGAGCGCGCTCAGCACGTCTTCGAGGTAGCGCGCGCAGTCGGGCCAGGTGCGCATGCAACCGAACTCCGCGGCCACCAGCCGGTTCGGCGCGACGCCATGGCGCCGCGCCCAGTCGACCGGCTGCTGTAGATAGGCGGCGACCGTCGCGCCATTCCAGCGCGCGTGCCCGCGCCCGAAAGGCAGCTCGCCCGGATAGCGGTACGGCGCATCGCGCTTCATGTTGGGCGCACTGGTCGCCACCCACGGCTCGTACATGTGGTACGCGTAGAGCAACCGCGGATCCGACAGCGCCGCCGGCCAGTAGCTCCAGGCATCGGCCGCGGCATAAAAGCCGGCGTCGAGCATGATGGGCGTGCGCGCATCGACCTTGCGGATCGAGGCAATCACCTGCTCGTAGAACGCCGGCAGGTCGCGCGACGTGCCGCGAGCCCGCTGGTACCAGGCGCTCATGGTTTCCGGCGCGGCGTGTTCCTCGAGCCCGCCGCGCAGCTCGGGCACCGGCTCGTTGATCAGGTTGTAGGCCGCGATCGCCGGATGCCGCGACAGTTCGGCGGCGAGGTCGCGCCAGAAAGCCGCGGCCTTGGTCCAGTAGGCACGGTCGCTCCAAAGCCGGTCGTCCACGCGCCCGCCGTTGTTCTGCGTCCAGCGCGCGCCGGGCAGCTCCAGCGGCACCAGCACCACGCGCAGGCCCGCGGCGTGCGCCCGGTCCAGCACCGCGCGCAGGGTGGCCAGGTCCTCCGGCACGAGCGCGCGGTAATCGTCGAGGTTACCCACCAGGAAATCGCCGCTGCGCGCCGAGCGCCACTTGCCGTAGCTCAGCCGCACCCAGCGCGCGCCATAGGCGCGCAGCGCCTGGAAATACCCGTCATCCGGCGGCTTCTCGTTGAAGCAATTGGCGCCGCGCCGGGTCTGGTTCCAAAAGCCCATGAGATCCGCGGCGGGAGCCGCCAGCGGCAGGCACAGGAGCAGGAGCATGAGCAGCACGCGCGCCTTCACGACGGCAGTCTACGCCGCGCCCGCGGCCGGGGATGGTCAGCCGGCGCGTGCGGGCGGCGCGCGCTCGGCAATGCCCGCCGGCACCGCCGCCAGTCCACGCAGCTTGTGGAACCGCATCTCGTGCTGCTGGAGGTCGAGCGAGGCGAGGCGCACGTGTTTGCGCAGGTGCGGATTCAGGTGCTCATCGGCGGCGTCCGGCGGCAGCCCGCGCAGCAGGCAGAAGAGCGCCAGCGCGTGCGCGACCTCGCCTTCGCTCAACTGGAAATCCCGCGTGCGTGCCGCGGTGTTGGCCGCGAACATGCCGAAGCCGAGGAACACCGAGGTGATCTCGAGCGCCGGTTCGTGCCGCGCCTCGCCGCCCGGAGCCGGCTCGTCGAACGCGGCCACGAGGTAGCGGGCGAGCTCGCGCGCGAATTGCGCCACCAGCGCGATGGGCTCGATGCCTTCGCGCTGGTAGCGGAACACCGGGATGGAGCCGGGCTCGGGCGTGGCGGGCGCGGCTTCGCTGGCGGGCTCCACCGTGCACGGCCAATCGGCCATGCCGGCATGTTCGCGCACCCGGCGGAACAAGGCGGCCACGCCGGCGTGCCCCTTCATGCCGCGATCGGGAAAGAACTCCTCGGTGGGCAGCACCAGCGCGGTGTCACGGAATTTCGCGAAGCCGCCGGTATTGCGCAGCAGCCACGCGAACACCTCGAACTGCCAGTCGCGTCGCGCCGCATCGAGAAAGGATTTCGGTCTTGGTGGGAGACTCATGAAATCGCGCAACCCTCGCGCGCGATGATGACACGCACTTTCGCGCCCGGTCCCAGACGCGACATAAGCGCACGACGGGGTGTGAATCAGTGCGCAAGTTCCCCAAAAGAAATCGCGCAGCTCGCGGGTAGCCGGCCGCGCGTCGCGGCGCGACTCAGGGCGGCGCGCCGCAGAGCTGGGCGCGACGCTGCTCGCGCGGCAGCTTCGCGAACTCGCGCACCGCGGCGTAGAAGCGCGGCAGGTCGTGCTGCTGCGCCTCGAGCACGCGCTCGAACCCGGGCACGCATTGGTAATAGCTGGCGAGCGAGGCGAGGCGCGCGTTGTTGGGCGCACCGGCGAGTTCCTCGGCCAACGCCGATTTCACGCCGGAACGCGCGGCAAACGCCCGCAGGTCGCGCACCAGGACGGCGAATTCGCGGCTCTTGCGCTCGCGCATGACCTCGGGCGCGAGCCCGCTCGAATACAGCTGCGCCAGCTGTTCGCGGTGCTGCTTCACGATGGCCAGGACTTCGATGCGGCGGGCGCGGCGCGCGCGGTAGCGCTCGAGCTCGGAGGCGCGTCCATGCGCCGCCAGCCAGCGCGCCAGGCCTTCCTGCTCCACGGTGACCGCGAAGGCCTCGTTGAACGAGGTGTCGTCGGGGATGTACACGACCTGGTGCGACAGCTCGTGGAAGATCGTCGCCACCAGCTCGTCGTCGCCGTAGCCCATCATGGTGCTCATGATGGGATCGTTGAACTTGCCCAGCGTCGAATAGGCCGGCACGCCCTCCACCACGGTGTCGTAACCCCTGGCCCGCATGTTGGCGGCGAATTCGTCGGCCTTCTGTTCCTTGAAATAGCCGCGATACGCCACGCAGCCGACGATCGGGAAACACCATTCGTGCGGCTCGACCGAGAACTCCGGCGTGGCCACCACGTTCCAGACCACGAATTCACGCCCGAGGTCGGCGTAGCTGGTGTAGCTCTTGTTGTCAGGCAGCCCGAGCTCGCGGCTGGCGAAGCTTCGTGCCTCGCGCACCATCTCCAGGCGCTGCTTGAGGTCCGCCGGTGTCTTCGGGTCCGCGAGCACCTGGGCGATGGGCTCGCGCGCGTTGAGGATCTGCAGCTGGCCTTTCGCGGCCTGCGCCACATACATGGTCCCGCAGCCATGCAACATGAAGCTCGCGGTGAGCAGGGCCAGGCAACGAACGTCGGTTAACATGCGCGCATGCAAGTGTACTTGGTGGGTGGCGCGGTCCGGGACCGGCTTCTCGGCCGCGAGGTACGGGAGCGCGACTGGGTAGTCGTGGGCGCGACACCGGCGGACCTGGAGCGCGCCGGATACACGCCCGTGGGCAAGGATTTCCCGGTATTCCTGCATCCCGAGACCAGGGAAGAGCACGCACTCGCGCGACTGGAGCGCAAGGTCGCGCCGGGATATCGCGGCTTCACCACCGAGTTCTCGCCCGACGTCACGCTCGAGGATGACCTGCGGCGCCGCGATCTCACCATCAACGCCATGGCCGAGGACGGCGCGGGCGCCATCATCGATCCATACGGCGGACGCCGCGATCTCGAGGCACGACTGCTGCGCCACGTGTCGGATGCCTTCGTGGAAGACCCGGTGCGCATCCTGCGCGTGGCGCGTTTCGCCGCGCGTTACGCGCCGCTGGGATTCAGCGTCGCGCCCGAGACCCTCGCGCTCATGCGGCGCATGGTGGATGACGGCGAAGCCGGCGCGCTGGTGGCCGAGCGCGTGTGGACGGAGACCGAGAAGGCACTGGCCGAGCCGCGCCCCGATGTGTTCATCAGCGTGCTGCGCGAGTGCGGCGCGCTGAAGGTGGTCTACCCCGAGATCGACGCCTTGTTTGGCGTGCCACAGCCCGCGAAGTGGCACCCGGAAGTCGACACCGGCGCGCACCAGTTATTGGCGCTGCGCCAGGCCGTGCGCCTCGGCGGTGGCACCACCGTGCGCTTCGCGGTGCTGATGCATGACCTGGGCAAGGCGACCACGCCGCCCGAGACCCTGCCCTCGCACCATGGCCACGAGGATGCCGGCGTCGCGCTGGTCGAGCAGTTGTGCGCGCGGCTGCGAGTGCCGAGCCACTTCCGCGAGCTCGCGGTGATCGCCGCGCGCTACCACACGCACGTGCATCGCGCCGCCGAGCTGCGCGCCGCGACCGTGCTCAAGGTGCTCGAGAGTTGCGACGCGCTGCGCCGCCCGGAGCGCTTCGGCGATTTCCTGCTGGCCTGCGAGGCGGATGCGCGCGGCCGCACCGGTTTCGAGGAACGTCCCTATCCACAGCGCGAATTCTTCGCCGCGGCGCGCGACCGCGTGGCCGCGGTGGCGCTGACGGCCGAAGAACGCGCGGGCCTCACCGGGCCGCAGATCGGCGAGGAACTGCGCAGGCGGCGGCTGGCGGCCATCGAAGTACTGCAGGCCAGGGCATGAGACCGGCGCAGTCACCAGGCTCGTGCATGAAGACGATGGCGAGCGGATCGTCGCGAGGAAACTGCCCTGATCGACCGCGGCGTCGGTAAACTCGCGCGCCTGCCCCTCGAAGAGCATCAATGTCCATCCTCGAAGCGATCATCCTCGGCCTGGTCGAAGGCATCACCGAATTCCTGCCGGTCTCGAGCACCGGCCACCTGATTCTCGTTGGCGATCTGCT
>DASSRK010000124.1:0-6033 GCA_035701825.1 Steroidobacteraceae bacterium | reverse complement strand
ACTTCGACATCGACTTCTGCATGGACCGGCGCGACGAGGTCATCGACTACGTCGCCCGCAAGTACGGGCGCGAGCGGGTCAGCCAGATCATCACCTACGGCACCATGGCGGCCAAGGCCGTGGTGCGCGACGTGGGCCGCGTGCTCGGCATGGGCTACGGCTACGTCGACAAGATCGCGAAGCTCATTCCGTTCGAGCTCGGCATCACGCTCGATGATGCGCTCGAGAAAGAGCCCGAGCTCAAGCGCCTCTACAAGGAAGACGAGGAGATCAGGAATCTCATCGACCTCGCGAAATCCCTCGAGGGCCTCACGCGCAACGCCGGCATGCACGCCGGCGGCGTGGTCATCGCGCCTTCGAAGCTGACGGAGTTCGCGCCGCTGTACGCCGACGACAAGGGCGGCAGCGTCGTCACGCAGTTCGACAAGGACGACGTCGAGGCCGCGGGCCTGGTGAAGTTCGACTTCCTCGGGTTGCGCACGCTCACGGTCATCGACCGCGCGGTGAAGCTGATCAATGCGCGGCGCGCCGAGAGGGGCGAACCCGCGTTCGACATCAACACGCTGCCGATGGACGACAAGGCGACCTACCAGCTCATGCAGGAGGCGCGCACCACCGCGGTGTTCCAGCTGGAATCCCGCGGCATGAAGGACCTGATCCGGCGCCTCAAGCCGGACACCTTCGAAGACATCGTCGCATTGGTGGCGTTGTTCCGCCCGGGCCCGCTCGAATCCGGCATGGTCGGCGACTTCATCGAGCGCAAGCACGGCCGCAACGATCCCCACGCCCCGCCCATCGACTATCTGCATCCCTCGCTGCAGCCGGTGTTGGCGCCGACCTATGGCGTCATCCTGTACCAGGAACAGGTGATGCAGATCGCGCAGGTGCTGGCCGGCTACACGCTGGGCGGCGCCGACATGCTCCGCCGCGCCATGGGCAAGAAGAAGCCCGAGGAAATGGCCAAGCAGCGCAGCATCTTCCTCGCGGGCGCGGTGAAGAACGGCGTGCCCGAGTCGCAGGCCGCGTACATCTTCGACCTCATGGAGAAGTTCGCGGGCTACGGCTTCAACAAGTCGCACTCGGCCGCCTATGCATTGCTTTCGTACCAGACCGGCTGGCTGAAAGCGCATGAACCCGCGGCGTTCATGGCCGCGGTGCTGTCGGCCGACATGGACCACACCGACAAGGTGGTGGGCCTGCTGTACGACTGCCGCAAGGAAGTCGGCCTCACCATCCTGCCGCCGCACGTGAATCTCTCGGCCTACGAGTTCTCGGTGGTGGACGACAAGACCCTGCGTTACGGCCTTGGCGCCATCAAGGGCGTGGGCGAGGGCGCGGTCCAGTCGATCGTCAACGAGCGGCGCGCCCATGGCGACTACCAGGATCTCGAGGACCTGTGTCGCCGGCTCGACCTGTCGAAGGTCAATCGTCGCGTGCTGGAAGCCCTGATCAAGTCGGGCGCGCTCGATGGCCTCGCCGCCAATCGCGCCACGCTGATGCACCGGCTCGACGCTGCGCTGGCACTGGGTGAACAGAACAGCAAGGCCAACGAAACCGGCCAGCACGACATCTTCGGCCTTGCCACGGCGCACGTGCCCGAGGCGGTGCGCGCGCGCACGCCCGATCAGCCCGAGTGGAGCGACGTCGTGCGGTTGCGCGCCGAACGCGAGACGCTGGGCCGCGCCATCTCCGGCCATCCCATCGATCGCTTCGTCAATGACCTGCCGCGCTTCATCACCGGGCGCATCAACGACTACCTGGAAGCCGACAAGCCGCAGGCCTCGCCCGAAGGCGGCCGCGCGTTCTTCGGCGGCAAGCCCGTGGCCATCGCGGGCGTGGTCGAGGAGCTGCGCAAGCGCGGGCCGCGCACCGAGGTCACGCTGGACGACGACTCGGGCCGCATCCAGGTGAGTTTCTTCGACGAGCAATACCAGCAATTCCGCGAGATCCTGGTGAAGGACGCACTGCTGCTGATCGAAGGCAAGCTGCGTTTCGACGAGTTCGCCAACACCTGGGTGCTGCGTGCCAACAAGGTCAGCGAACTCGAGCGGCTGCGCGAGAAGGAAGCGCGCCGCATCGTGCTCAAGGTGCTGCGCGAGGACGCGCGGCTGCTGGAAAAGCTGCAGGCGCTGCTGGCCCAGCATCGTGGCGGCAGCTGCCAGATGGCCGTGCAGTATTACGGCGGGGGTGCGCGCGGCACGTACTCGTTCGGCTCCGAATGGAACGTGCGCCCGTCGCCGGCGCTGATCGAGGCGCTGGAAAGCCTGCTCGGCCGCGGGCGCATCGCCGTGCTCTACAGCCCACCGCCGGTGAGCGCCGGAGTCACCTCGATCGGCGGATGAAGAGGGTGCCGAAGATGGTGCCGGAGCATGCATTCCGGCATAACTCGACCTGGGGCATGGCGAGGCTGACAGTTCGGTAGCCTCGAGTTATGCCGGAATGCATGCTCCGGCACCGTCTGGGCACCGTCTCGGCACGGTCTCCTGCTATCCTCGCGCCCCTATGGCAGTGAATTTCCTCGATTTCGAGCAGCCGATCGCCGAACTGGAAGCCAAGATCGAAGAACTGAAACACGTTCCTTCGGGTTCCGCGGTCAACATCCAGGAAGAGATCTCGCGTCTCAAGCAGAAGAGCGAGCAGCTCACGCAGAGCATCTTCGCGAACCTGACCCCCTGGCAGATCACGCAGCTCGCGCGCCACCCGCAGCGGCCGTACACGCTCGACTACGCCAACCTCATTTTCACCGACTTCCACGAGTTGCACGGCGATCGCATGTACGGCGACGACCTTGCGATCGTCGGTGGACCTGCGCGCCTCGACGACCGCCCCGTGATGCTCATCGGCCACCAGAAAGGCCGCGACACGAAGGAGCGCGTGCGCCGCAACTACGGCATGCCGAAGCCCGAGGGGTATCGCAAGGCATTGCGTCTCATGCATCTCGCCGAACGCTTCCGCCTGCCGCTGGTCACCTTCATCGACACGCCCGGCGCGTACCCGGGTGTCGGTTCCGAGGAGCGCGGCCAGTCCGAGGCGATCGCGCGCAATCTCTACGAGATGTCGGTGATGGGCATCCCCATCGTGAGCTGCGTGATCGGCGAGGGTGGTTCCGGCGGTGCGCTGGCCATCGGCGTGTGCGACCGGCTGTTGATGCTGCAGTTCTCGACGTACTCGGTGATTTCGCCCGAGGGCTGCGCCTCCATCCTGTGGAAGAGCGCGGACAAGAAGGAAGTAGCCGCCGAGGCCATGAACCTGACCGCCGACCGGCTCTCCAGGCTCAAGCTGGTCGACGAAGTGCTCACCGAGCCCGTGGGTGGCGCGCATCGCGATCCGCAGGCCACGGCGAACTCGATCAAGGCGGCGCTCATCCGCCACCTCGACGAGCTCGAGAAGCTGACGCCCGAGAAGTTGCGCGCCCAACGTGCGACGCGCATCGACGGCTTCGGCGTCTACAGCGAAGTCGCGAATTGATGGGGACATTCCTCATCTCCTAGCAAAAGGGGACGGACCCTCGATGTTCGACCCTGTTGCGCGCCTCCTGGACCTGGTTGGACCCCGGCCCCGCGTCGTCGTCGCCTGGAGCGGAGGCGTGGACTCCACGGTGCTTGCCCACGTGTTGCTGAAGCAGCGGCGCAAGCTCGCCGGCCTGCGCCTGCTGCACATCGATCATGGCCTGCAACCCGCGAGCGCCGACTGGACCCGGCATTGCGCGCGCCAGGCGCGCCGCTGGCGCGTGCCGCTCGCGGTGATTTCGCCGTCGATCAAAGTCGCGCGGGGTGAATCGCCGGAGGCCGCCGCGCGTGAGGCGCGCTACGCCGCATTCGCCGCGAACCTGCTCGCCGGCGAAGTCCTCGTCACGGCCCAACACCGCGATGACCAGGTGGAGACTCTGCTCCTGCAATTGTTTCGCGGCGCCGGCGTCCCCGGCCTCGCGGCGATGCCGGCGATCGCGCCCTTTGCCCAGGGCCACATCGCGCGGCCCTTGCTCGAAGCGAGCCGCGCGGAACTCGAAGGCTACGCGCGCCGCAACGATCTTCACTGCATCGAGGATCCTTCCAACGCACTGGTGCGCTTCGACCGGAACTACCTGCGGCACCGCGTGCTGCCCGGCATCCGGGCGCGCTGGAAAGGAGTCGACCAGGCGGTGGCGCGTAGCGCGCGGCACATGGCCGAGGCCATGCGACTACTCGACGAGATGGCCCGGCGCGATCTCGCCGCCGCGGCGGACGGCAATGGACTCAGCGTTGCCGCGCTGCGCGCGATGCCTGCAGCCCGACGGCGCAATGCCTTGCGCGCTTTCATCGCCGCCGCGGGGGTGGAGTTGCCGCCGACATCCAGGCTCGGCGAGATTTCGACCGCACTGCTCAGCGCGCGCCCGGATGCACAACCCGTGGTCGAATGGCCCGGTGGTCGCATCCGCCGCCACAGCGGACGGCTCACCCTGGATGTGGTTCCGCGTGCGTCGGCGCGCCCTGCATCGGCAATTGCATTGAAATCATGGTCCTGGGAGCGCGATCGCGAGTGCCTCGTCAATGAGGCCGGCGATGCCCTCGCCGTCGTCGCCGACGACCTGGGTCCGATCGATCTCGATCGACTGCCAGCCACGCTCGAATTGCGCGGCCGAAAGGGCGGGGAATTCCTAAGACCCGCAGCCCGCGCGCGCACGCAGTCCGTGAAAAAGCTGCTGCAGGCGGCTGGCCTGTCGATCGACGAGCGCGCGCGCCTGCCCCTGCTGTATGCCGGCGAGCGCCTGGTGGCCGCAGGTGACCGCTGGGTCGACGCGTCGATCGCAGCAAATGACAAATCCCGACGCCGCGCGCGCCTGGTCTGGACACGCACGCGATGATTTTTTGTCGGCGCAGTCTTGCAGCCGTTCCGAACTCTTCGCCGTTTTGTTAACCTGCCGGCCCGTCGTATTCAATTCTCTGCGGCGGGCTCCACATGACCAAATACGTGTTCACCACCGGTGGCGTGGTTTCCTCTTTGGGGAAAGGCATCGCCGCCGCGTCGCTCGGCGCCATCCTCGAAGCCCGCGGTCTGAAGATCGCGATGGTGAAGCTCGATCCGTACATCAACGTGGATCCGGGCACGATGAGCCCGTTCCAGCACGGCGAGGTGTTCGTCACCAATGACGGCACCGAAAGCGACCTCGATCTCGGTCACTACGAGCGCTTTGTGCGCACCACCACCGGCCGCCACAGCAATTTCACCACCGGCCGCATCTACGAGCGCGTGATCGCCAAGGAACGCCGCGGCGACTACCTGGGCGCCACGGTGCAGGTGATCCCGCACATCACCGACGAGATCAAGCGTTCCATCCAGCTCGGCGCCGGCGATGCCGACGTCTGCATGGTGGAGATCGGCGGCACGGTCGGCGACATCGAGTCGCTGCCATTCCTCGAGGCCATCCGCCAGTTGGGCGTCGAGCTCGGCCGCAACAACTGCGTGTTCCTGCACCTGACGCTCATCCCGATCGTCGGCGGCTCCGGCGAGATCAAGACCAAGCCCACGCAGCACAGCGTCAAGGAGCTGCGCGGCATCGGAATCCAGCCCGACGTGCTGTTGTGCCGCTGCAAGAACCCGCTGCCCGACGAGCAGCGCCGCAAGATCGCGCTGTTCACCAACGTCGAGGAGCGCGCCGTGATCTCCGGCGTCGACGCCGACGACATCTACAAGATCCCGATGCTGCTGCACGAGCAGGGCCTCGACGAGATCGTGGTCGACAAGCTGCGCCTCAACGTGCCGCCCGCGGATCTCACCGAGTGGAAGCAGGTGGTCGCGGCCAAGATGAACCCGGACGGCCAGGTCGACATCGCCATGGTCGGCAAGTACGTGCAGGTCAAGGACAGCTACATCTCGCTGAACGAAGCGCTGACCCACGCCGGCGTGAAGACCCGGACTCGCGTGAACGTGCACTACATCGAGTCCACCGACATCGAGAAGCACGGCACGCACGCGTTGCGCGGCATGGATGCGATCCTCGTGCCCGGCGGCTTCGGCGAGCGCGGCATCGAGGGCAAGATCGCGGCGGTGCGC
>DASSRK010000123.1:0-9072 GCA_035701825.1 Steroidobacteraceae bacterium | reverse complement strand
CATGGACCGCTCCCCCGCCCCACAGCTATCCTCCGCACCAACAAGCGGCAGCGGATAAGGGATGGACGCGCGAACGGCTGAAGGTGCCCTGCGCCGGGAGGACCTGGCGGGGCTCAAATCGCTACTGGAGCGGCACTGTCGCAGTGCGGCGATTGCCGAGGACCTGCTGAGCGAGGCGCTCGAAACCTCCCTTCGCAAGCTGCGCAGCGGCGAGATCGCCGAGCCGGAAAAGCTGGTCGGCTACGTTTACCGCGTTGCCCTGAACCACTGGCGCAACCTGCGCCGCAGCCCCCAGGCGACCCGCGGAAGTTCGGCAGGCCTCGAAGCCGTGGCCGACGAGCAGCCGGCGGCCACGGTACCGCTCGAGCGCGCCCACTGGGCGCGGCTGATGCGCGAGGTCCTGGCCGAGCTCCCCACCCCGCGGGACCGCGAGCTCATCGTCGCCTTCTACCTCGAGGAGCAGGACAAGGACGCGATCTGCACGCGGCTGGGCCTCACCGGCGAGCACTTCAACCGCGTGGTCCACCGGGCCCGCGAGCGCTTCCGCGAGCTGCTGGAACGGCGCGGATTCCGACGCGGGGACTTCCTGAGTCTCCTGGTCGCGGTGGTGGGATAGATGGCTGACCCGACACAGACATCCCATATGGACGCAAAGCAAATCGCCGAGCGCCATGTCATCGAGCGGTACCTCGCGGGCCAGCTCACCGAGCCGGAGGCCGAGGCCTTCGAGGCCTACATCGAAGCGCACCCCGAAGTGATCCAGGACATCGATCTCGTGAGCCGCATGAAGTGCGGCCTGGCCGCACTGCATGAACGCCGCGAGCTGGCGGCCGTGGTGCAGGCGCGCCGGCGTGCGTGGATGCCGGCACTCATCGCGGCGTCGGTCGCGGCGCTCGCGCTTGCCCTATTCCTCTGGGTGGTGCCGCATGGCGGGGGTACGCGTGCAATGCTGGCGAGCGCCGCCGGCGACCTGACGGACAACCGTCGCGTGGCGTTGCCGGTGCTCGCGCACCTGGATGTGGTGCGCACACGTGGCGAGTCCGACAACGTGCTCGTGGTGCCCTCGCTCGATCCGAACGTCGACTCCAGCATCGAGCTCGGCATCGACATGCGGGCCGAGAAGCCCGGCAGCCGCTACACAGTGGAGCTGCTCCGGATCGACGGCGGTGCACTCGATTCGCGCGGCAAGCTGTCCGACGTGCCGGCGCAAGCCGACGGCAGCCTGCGCATCTACGTGCGCGGCAGCGCGCTGGCCACGGGGAACTATCTACTGCGCGCGCAGGCGGATGGCGAAGAGCCGGTGGAGTTCGTCGTGCGCGTGAGGGCTGCCGCGCCCTGATCAATCCTTGCGGATGACTTCCGCGTACGCCACGTTCGCGTGCGGATCCTGCGTCAGCACCACGTCGGGGCGCAGCCGGTCGGGAAACAGGCTGCGCAACTCCTGTGCGGAACGGTACTTCAGGTGCCAGTCCATGAACGCACTGAGATAGCCTCGACCGAAGCAGCCAGGCAGGAAGTTCGCGGCCAGCAGCCGCCCGCCGGGCTTGAGCATCGCGCACAGGCGCGAGGTGAGCAGTGCGGCGGTGGCGTCCGGTAGATAGTCGTAGAGGCCGGCCGAATAGATGAAGTCGAACTCGCCGATGTCGAGCTTGCCGAACACCAGCGTCTTGACGCGCTCGATGAGCACGCGCAGGCGCGGATGGGCGAAGTCCCTGGCCACGGTCGCCATCGATTCGCTGTCCTGGTCGAGGGCCACGAACTCGCAGTCGAACTGATGCTCGAACAGCAGGCTGTCCTCGAGCTCGCGGCAATGACCCGAGGCCACGGACAGGATGCGGCAGCCGTCGCGGCGCGCGATGTGATCGTTGATGTGGGAGTGCAGCAGCGCGCGCCGATAGAGCACGCTCAGGCCCATGGGCACGCGGGTCGTCGCGAGGAAGATCTGCTGTCCCACGGGTGAAGTGCCGGCGGGCGGGCTACCCGAGTACACGTAATCCATCATCACCGCATCGCCGGCGTAGCCGCGCGGCTTCTGGAAGGCGCGCGCGGTGTACGGATCCTGCTGGCAGAGTTCGAACAGCGGGTGCCTGCGAATGCGCGCAATGAAGGCGTCCTCGCAGCGCGCATCGATCGAGGCCTGGTGCAGGTTTGTCAGCGCCGGGCCCAGAAGCCGGAATCCCGCAAAGGCCTGGCCGCTGGTGATGAGCTGCGCCGCACGGTCACAGAGGGCCGTCGCGGCGGCGCCCAGCGCGTAGAGGTGATCCGCACCGTGCGGGTGCGTGACGGTGATTTCCGAATCGCCGAACGATTGCGACATGGGCCCCTGTCACGGTGGTCGATAGGCACATCGCCTACCCAACGACCTGTATGCAGAAGCCCGGCTATCTCACTCGCCGGAAGACGGCTCGACCTCGTTGAGGTATTCCAGCCCGTCGAGCGCCGAAAATCGCTCGTTGAGGCCGTCCAGCATGGCCATGTCGCCCGCGTCCAATTCGAAGTCGAACAGCGCAATGTTCTGCCGCTGGTGATCCTCGCGGTACGCCTTCGGGATCGGCACCACGCCGTGCTGCAGGTCCCAGCGCAGGATGACCTGCGCGGGCGTCTTTCCGTGCTTCATCGCGATCCCGGCGAAGCGCTCATCCTTGAGGCGCTTGCCGCGCGTCAGCGGGCTGTAGGCCTGCACCACGATGTCGTTGGCGCGGCAGAAATTCAGCATGTCCAGGCTGTGCCCGAACGGGCTCCACTCGATCTGGTGCACCGCCGGCATCTCGCCCGTCTGGTCGGCCAGCGCCTGGATCTGCGCGATCTTGTAGCTGCACACGCCGATGCTGCGCGTCAGTCCCTCGTCGCGCGCCTGCATGAGTCCGCGCCACACTTTTTCGCCGACGCTGGTCTTCGGCGCGCGATGGATGAGCACCAGGTCCGCATACGCGAGCTTGAGCTCCTTGAGGTTCTTCACCGTGGCCTCGTAGCCGTCCTCGTTCTCCTCGACCTTCATCGAGATGAAGAGCGCCTCGCGCGGCACGTCGCTGCGCAGGATCGCGCGGCCGATGCCCGATTGCGTGTGATAGTCCCGCGAAGTGTCGACCATCCGATAGCCGAGCTCGAAGGCGTGCAAAACGGATTCAGCGGTGTGCGAGGTGAGCATCCACGAGCCCATGCCGAGCACCGGCATCCGCGCGCCACCGCGCAGGTCGACGGTCGACTCCGGCGCGAGCTCGCCCGGGGTGAATTCGCCGCGCGGCGCGCGCAGCGGTGTTTGCTGCTGGATGTTGGCCATGGCCGTCTCGCTGGACGATCAGAACGGCGCGTTCTGCGCGACGTTCAGGTCACCCTCGCGCAATGGTTCCGGCTTCTGCGGCTCGGCGTCCTGCACGGCGTGGAGTGTGGGAACGGCGTCATCGGATGGCCGCTCGCCGGATTGCTCGCTCCGGCGGTCTTCCATCCGCCTGAGGAACGCCCGCGCGGCCACCGTGGTCAACGCCACCGCGATTGCGAATCTGAGGAGTGTTTTCATGGTGATTCCGAAGGTACGCGCCGACTCGGCGCGCACGCTACGGAATCACGGGTGTGGCGTCGTAGGTCTTTGACGCTTCGTGCCGTCTGCGGGTTCAGGCAACGAGCGACGCGGGTACCTTGCCGCCGTTCTTGCGCAGCTCTTCCATCACGCGGCGGTGCAGCCAGACGTTCATGGCCGCGGTGTCTTCCGTAGAGCCGGTGTAACCCAACTCGCGCGCCAGCTCCCGGCGATTCTCCAGGCTCGAGTCGATGTCGAGCAGCTTCATGAGATCGACGATCGAGCTGCGCCAGTTGAGCTTTTGCGGATCCTTGGCCGCACGCGCCTGCAGCACCGCTTCGACGTCCACTTCGCGATCCCACTTCGCCTCCACCGGGCTGGCGGGAATTCCGGACGGGCCTGAGTTGCTGGGCGGCTGCATCGGCACGAAAGGCTTCTCGACGGCGGGCGTCTGCGCCTTGGACTCAAGTTCCCGGGTCGACTCCTCGGATTCCGCGTGGCGAAAGATCGCATCCCTGATGCGACTGAAAATGCTCATGTGTGCCTCCGATGATGTAGTTAGTGGATGCCGCCCGGTTCGACGCGCAGGTTCTCGCCGCGCAGCGGCTCGGCTGCGTCGGGCTCCCAGTCGCCCGTCGGCTGTCCAGCGGATTCGCGGTTCGGAAGAGTGGCGTCCGCGGATTCGGACCTGTCGCGCAGCCACCTGACGAGGACGGCGGTGAGGGCTCCAGCGAGCGCGAGTCTGAGTAAGGTTTTCATGGGCGCGAGCGTAGTCGCGCCGCGCCGTGCGCTGCATCGGCCAACGCACTGTCGTGCCATGAGGAGGCTCCGACAGTGCGTGGTTCATCTTCAGCGCTTGGTGTTCCCCAGCAGCACCTTGTCCATGTAGGCCAGCGCGTCCGCGGATTCGGACTGGCCCAGCCAGAACACCGCGCGCTTGCGCTGCTCCTGCGACAGCGAACGATCCTCGGCCAGCGCGATCAACGCCCGAGTGCCGCGTTCATCCGGCAGCTGCGAGAGCGCCATGATGCCCTCCTCGCGCACCTGGTCGTCCGGATCCTTCCTGAGCGCCGCCGTGATCACCTGCTCCGCGTTCGGCGCGCCCGTGTTTGCCAGCCAGAACCACGCCTGCGCGCGCACGCCGCCTTCCGGGTCGGTATTGCCGAGCTTGATGAGACTGTCCGCAACGTCCGGCACCTTCGACAGCGTGATCGCGAAGGCTGCGTGCTTGCGAAGCTCAGCGCTCTTGTCGCCGAACATCGCCTTGCGGGTGACGTCCGCTCCCGCCGTGCCGCGGAGCTCGGCCAGCCAGAAGATGGCCTGCTTGCGGGTCTCGATGTTGCTGTCGCCGACCGCGAGCCTGTTCAGCGTTGCAAAGGCGCGCTCGCCGCGATGCATGCCGAGCGACATCAGGACGTCGTCCTGCAGGTCCTTGCCGACCGTGAGGCCGGTGAGCCAGCGCGCGCTGTCGTCGGTCGAGATGCCATCGAGCGCCTGGATGGGCGATTTGGCTTCGACCCGGCAGGCGGCGGCCAGCGTGCGCAGGCGATCGAGCTTGCCGTCCTTGAAGCGCGCATACACGCGGGCTGCGTCGGTCTTCTCGTGATCACGCGTACCGTAGCCGGTTGTATCGCCGTCCAACTTGCAGGCCCCGGCGTTGGCGAACTTGTCGTTCCAGTTCCAGCAGCAGAAGGCAGGTGCGTCTTCGACCGCCTCGATCTGCCAGCTCACCCAGCCGTCCTTCGGGGTCGGGATTTCCGCGGAGCGCGCCTGGGTGCTGAGCGCGAGCGCCGCAATGGCAATGGCCTTCAGGTGGTTCACGGCTTCTTCTCCAGCGTGGCGTCAATGGCCTGCAGCGCGGCGTCGCTGTCCATGGTCGACAACATGCGCAGCAGCGAGCGCTTCTCTTCGGGTGACTTCGCGGCGCGATACAGGGCGAGCACGCCCTCGTCGTCATCGGCGATCATCATGCCTTGCAGCGCCGCGTCCCTGATCTCCGCATCCGTGCTGCGCGCGTAGATCTCGTGAAGCGCAGTGCGCGCCGCGTCAGTGTCGACGATACCGATGCGTCGCGTCGCGTCGACGCGCACCGACTTCTCGCCCGTGCCTTCGGCAATCTTGCGAAGGCCCGCCAGATCGCCGGCGATCGCGTAGGCATCGAGCAGGCCGTTCGACGCGTTCGGCTGGTCGCCGAGCTTGCGCAGCTCCTCGGTGGCGCCCATGGCTCCCAGCAAGCGGATCGCTTCGGACCTTTCATCTTCCGACTTCGCGCTCACCGCCACCTGGTACACCAGGTCGTTGCGATCGGCGATCAACCAGGCCTGCAGGATGCCCGACTTCACGTCGCGACTCGCCGTCTTGTAGATCTCCTGCAGCGCATCCAGCGACTGCTTGTCTCCTGCGATGCCGATGCTGCGAACGGCTTCGGCCTGAAGGTCGGACGGCGAACGTGCCGTCTGCAGCAGGATGTCGCGCGCCTCTGCGCCGTCGATCTGGCCCAGCACGAACAGCGCCCGCTGCTTGACCAGCGTCGACTGCGGGCCCGCCAGGACCTTCCTGAGGATGGGCAGCGCGCGCTCCGCCGGCTGTGCCATCAGTCCTTCGAGCGCCGCGATCGCGAGCTGCTCGTCTTCGGTGGGGACGCGCTCCGCGCTGCGGGCGGCGGGCTTCGCCGCGACGGCCGGCTTGGCCGGCTGCGCGGGCTTCGGGGCCTGCGCGGGTTTCGGCGCCTGCGCCGGCGCCGTCTGCGCGTGCGCCGCACCGCCTGCGATGAGCGCGGCCAGGATGGTGGTTCGAATGAGTGACATGTCTACCTCTAACTACAAAGTCGTGGATCGGGTGTTGGATGCCTTGCCGGTGGCCAGCCGGCCCTGCATCACGCGAAGTTCGAAAGCGAGCTGCGAGACGTCTGCGGCCGCGCCGCTGCCGCCCTGCTGGACGCTTTCCAGGATGGGAGTGAAGGCGCGCAGCACGCGCGCCAGTTGCGGCTCGCCGGCCTTTTCGGCGGCGAGCGCGTAGAGACGGTTTTGCTCGATGATGGTCTCGACCAGCCTGGCGCGTTCCTCGGGCGTCGCGCTCTCGAGCGAGACGAGCTGCTGCTCGGTGCTCGCGAGGTGCGAGGCCAGGCCGCGTTCGTAGGCGGAGGTGTTGTTCGGCTGCTGCTCCTGCGGCGGCGGCGTGACGTGCGCGATCTCTGGCGGCGGCTGGCGCGTGAACTGAACCACGACGATCACCGCGATCAGCGCACTCGCGGCGGCAGCCAGCCACGGCGTGTAGTTGAAACGCTTGCGGGTCGGCAGCGCGATGACGTTGGACTGGTCCTGCGCGGCGGCCCTGTCGAGCGCCGCGCGCCAGCGCTGCTGCGTCTCCTCCGGCACCGGCACATCCGGAATCGCCGCCGCCGCATCGAGCCGGCCGACCAGGCGATGCAGCCGCTGCGCAAGTTCCGGCTGCTCCGCCAGCGCCGCGCCGATGCGCGCCCGCTCCGCCGCGTCGAGCCCATCGCGGTAGTAGTAGAGAATGAGATCGTCGTCGGAAATCATGACTCGCTCCAGGCGTGCATCACGACGCGCAACTTGCGGATCGCGCGGAACAACGTGCTTTTGACGTTGTTGATGTTGGTTTGGGTGCTCTCGGCGATTTCCTCGAGCTTCCAGCCTTCGATGTGCTTGAGGAGGAAGGCCTGGCGTTCGTTGGTGGTCAGCCGCTGCATCGCTTCTGCCAGGTCGCGGGTGAGGGCTTCGCCGATGTATTCGCCTTCGGGGGCGGATTCGGGCGGCGACTCGTGCGCGTCGGGATCGATTTCCTCTTCGCTGCGACGCTTGCGCTTGCGGATCAGGTCGATCGCGGCGTTGAGGGCGATGCGGTGGATCCAGGTGTCGAGTGCGGCTTCGCCGCGGAATTCGTGGCGGCGGTCCCAGGCTTTGAGGAGGGCTTCCTGGACGGCGTCGGCGGCGAGGTCGGGGTCGCGGGTGATGCGCAGGCAGGCGTTGTACCAACGCGGGCTGCGTTCATTGAGGACGGTGTGGAAGGCGTCCGGCTGGACCCAGGATTGGAGAAGGGTGAGCACGGGGGTTTGGACGGTGGGGAGGGGGAAAGGTTATTTCTAAGATAACTGTGCGTTCACAGTTCCCCACCAATCAAGAGTTTAGATCGCGAACGCGCGCCAAGAGTGTATTGGGCACGGGCCGGTTCCGTGTCGTTGGCGACTATCCGGTGCGGCTCACCCGGCCGGATTTGAGCAGCAATGGACACCTGGTCGTAGCGCGGCCCTTCTGCCGCCCTCAGGAGTCTTCGGGCTCGTTGCTTTCGAGCGGTTGGCGCTTCTCAAGCTTTGGCCGCTCCTATTTGTCAACCACCTCTACAGTCATTCCTTGTCTCTTAAAATAGTCGATTGCACGCTGAATGATTTTCTCCTTTGTCTGGAGAGAAATATCTGCAGAAGCACCTGCGGGGAATTTTTCCCACTTGGTGATCGCATTCCGCACAATCTTCCTGCCTTGCTCAAAAATGCCGTCAGGCCCGTAGCGATACAAGATGGAAACCGCGAAGTCGCCATCACGGTAGAGCAATGCGTCTTTGGTGCTCCATTCCACAGTAGTTCCGTCATCGAACTTTTCTTCGCGCATGATTCCTCCTATTGCACGACTCTCCACGGCATTCTCAGATCGCGCATAGAGTGGTTCGCGGTACAGCGATGGCGGCGGTCGCCAGGCACAAGCCGAGCGCAAACAGCCGCGTAGCGGAGCTTCTCAAGTTTCCCGTGACTAAGACACTCTCGTCCTGGGATCGCGCTCGAGTAGTTTGCTAGGTGACCTGAAGCGGACGAAGTCAGACGGGACCCGGAAAAACGCGATCGTCCACGAGTCTTTGCACCGCCGCGTTGCCCACGCGCTGGCCGGCACGTGACAACCCCTTCCGGCCCGAGGCCGAAAGATCGAAATGCTGCTCGTATCCCCACAGCGCCTCATCGTGCGCATCCAGCAGCGTCATTTCCACCGCTGCACGTGTTGAAAATCCAGACGTCGACAACGCATGGAACGACACCACCAACACCACTTCGGGCTCGAACTCCGCGCGTGCGCGTTCGTGAGCGTGCCGATCGGTCTCGAGACCGTCGAGCGTCACGGCCTGCACCTCGATGCCGAGAGCGTGTAGGTCGTGCTGGACCGCCGCCACCACGCCTTCTTCGAACGCATCCGGCAGCGATTGGTCCAGGTAAGCCCGCACGAATGCCTTGTGAGGCGGATCGTCCAAGCGCCTCAGCGTCGTCGACTGCGCCGTCGGCTCGGCAGCCGTCGCATGTGGAGGTGTCGCGCGTGGAGGCGGCGCGCTCCAGCACGTGCCCAGGCACAGGCTGAGCAGAGCGACGCGGACGGACGCTCGCATCACGGCACGTACAGGCTGTAGGTGGCGACCTGACCGTCGAGGAATCGATACGCGCGCGGCGCGACTCGGTCGATGAGCACCAGTGCATCCCCGGTCACGCGCAGTTCGTTGTCGTAGTAGAAGCCTTTGCCGCCGAGCGCCTGCAGCAGCGCTGGTGGCTCGTTACC
>DASSRK010000122.1:0-7301 GCA_035701825.1 Steroidobacteraceae bacterium | reverse complement strand
CCGGCGAACGCGCCGATGCGATCCAGCGTCTTCTTGTCGGTGTAGATGAACGGCTTGCCGAGCTTGCGCGCGATCCGCAGCAACTTGTGCTTGTGCTCGTCGCTGATGCCGAGCGCCACCGGCACGGGCACGATGCCGCCGAGCATGCCCGCCCAGAACGCGTCCAGGAACTGCTCGTTGTTGGCGAGATAGAGGATGAGCTTGTCGCCGGGCCTGGCGCCGAGCTTCTGCAGGTGGAACAGGATGCCGAGCGCGCGCTCGTACAGTTCGGCGTACGGCACCACGCGTTCGCTGTTCTCGGCCTCGAGGTAGGTGACGCTGCGCCTGGCGGTGCGATTCTTGGCCAGCAGTTCGGCGAGGGTATCGGCTTGGGTCATCGACATCAGCGTGTTTTCCTGTTTTCCGGCCGTCGTTCCAGTTTCATCAGCAGCGGATGGCGCGTGCGCAGGTTGATCTGCGCCTCGATTTCCAGCGGGCGGTCCGGCACGTAGGTCAGCCGGTAGCGGCGCGCCACCTTATATAAGTGCATGTACATTTCATATAGGGCCAACGTCTCGCCGATGCAGTGGCGCGGCCCGGCCGCGAACGGCATGTAGGCGAAGCGCGGGCGCTCGGCCTCGTGCTCGGCGTCGAAGCGCTCGGGCCGGAAGGCGGCCGGCTCCTTCCAGTAGCGCGGGTGCCGGTGCAGTAGATAGAGACTCAGCAGCACGTCGGTGCCGGCCGGCACCGGGAACCCCGAGAGCACGTCGCCTTCGATCGTGCGGCGCGACAGCAGCCAGCCCGGCGGGTACAGCCGCAGCGCCTCGTCGCAGACGTTGCGGGTCCACTCCAGGCTCTCCATGTCCGCGAGGCTGGGCGAGGCCTGCTCGCCCACCAGGTCGAGCTCGGCGTGCAGCTTCGCCTCGGCCTGCGGGTTCTGCGACAGCAGGTACCAGCACCAGTTGAGGGCGCTCGCGGTGGTTTCGTGACCGGCCACGATGAGCGTCATGACCTCGTCGATGAGCTCGCGCTCGCTCATCGGCGAGCCGGTCTCCTTGTCGCGCGAGTCCATCAGCATGCCGAGGAAATCGAAGTGCGGCGCCTGCTCGGCGCGGCGGCGCGTGATCAGCGCGGCCACGAGCTTGGTCAGCTGCCGGAACTTGTAGGCGAACTTGAGGTCGCGCGCGGTCTCCTTGGCGACCAGGTCGAAGGGATTGCCGCCCATGTCCTGCTGCAGGCGCTCGAGGTCGGTGCCGAAGATCGAGCGCAGCACGATCTCGAGCGTCAACTCGCTCATGTCGTCGGTGACGTTGACCAGCTCGCCGCGCGCCGCCTGCGCTTCCCAGCGCGCGATGAAGCGGTCGTTGCAGTCGTTGATGAGCTCGGCGAACTGCGTGATGACGCGGCGGTGGAAGTGCGGCTGCATCATGTAGCGCTGGCGCTTCCACAGGTCGCCCTCGCTGGTCATGATGCCGTTGCCGAGCAGGATCTTGACGCGGTCGAGGCCGATGCCCTTGGTGTAATTCCTGTGGTTCGACACCAGCACGCGCTTGACGTCGTCGGGATTGCTGACCACCCACAGCTCGGCGCGCCGCGCCGGCGAATGAAAACGGTAGATGTCGCCGTGACGGTTGAACAGCTCCGTCAAGCGATGGAATGCCTCGTCGTCGGCACCGATGTCGAATTGAACGTCCGCCAGCGGCGGGAGGCCGGCGTCCTGGGGAGTCGCGGACATGGGTGCGAATTCTATAGTGGCGCTTCGTTGCAGGTCATGCCCGATTGGCCGACAATTCGCGCCTCTTTTTGCCGGCCCGAACCGGATGCCAACCGACTCCGAAGAACCAGGCGGACTGCGCAACACTCTCTACCGCAAGGAGACCCGTTCGAAGCGTCGGATGACGCCGATGCGGCGCTTCCTGTGGCGCATCGTCGCGGCCATCGGCGTCGGGCTGGTCCGCGGCTTCTGGGCCACCTGCCGGGTGGTGCGCGTGGTCGGCGACGAGCATACCGTGCAGGCGCTGGCAAAGGGCGGCGCGCTGATACCCGTCTACTGGCACCAGCACCAGTTGTTCTGCGCCCGGTACCTCTTCGACCAGGCCTCGCGCGGGCTGAAGTTAGGCTTCCTGATCAGCCCGTCGGTAGATGGGGAGATCGGGGTCATGGTGGTGTCGCGCTTCGGCGGGCACGTGATCCGCGGATCCTCCTCGCACACCGGCGCGCGGGCGCTGCGCGACTACTACGACGCGCTGTCGAAGCGCGGCATTTCGCCCTCGATCACGCCCGACGGGCCGCGCGGCCCGCGCTTCGTGTTCAAGCCCGGCGCCATCCTGCTGTCGCAGATGTCGCAGAAGCCCATACTGCCCTTGGCCTATGCCGCGAGCCGCGCGACCCTGTTCCACTGGGACAAGTTCGTGCTGCCCTGGCCGTTCTCGCGCATCGTCATCGCCATCGGCGCGCCGCGCCAGGTGCCGCGCACCCTGCAGCCGGCGGCGCTCGAAGCGTGGCAGAAGGACATGGCGGTCGAGTTGAAAGCGTTGTTTGCCGTGGCGCGTGATGCCCTGAACACCAAGGCGGTCGCATGAATCCCGAATTTTCCGTCGTGGTCCCGGTTTGCAACGAGGCCGAGAACGTCGAGCCGCTGGCGCGCGAAATCGCGGCGGCGATGGCCGGGCGCTCCTACGAGATGATCTTCATCGACGACGGCAGCACCGACGAGACCGCGCCCATCCTGCTGCGGCTGAAATCCGAACTGCCCACGCTGCGCGTGCTGCGCCACTCGTTCCGCAGCGGCCAGAGCGCCGCGGTGGCGAGCGGCGTGCGCGCCGCGCGCGGCCCGTGGATCGCGACGCTCGACGGCGACGGCCAGAACGATCCGGCCGATATCCCCAAGCTGATCGCGGCGCGCGACCAGCAGCGCGGCGTGCAGCTGTTCATGGGCAACCGCAAGGCGAGCCGCCAGGACTCCGCCTTCCGCAAGCTGCAGTCGAGCATCGCCAACGGCGTGCGCTCCGGGTTGTTAGGCGACGACACGCCGGACACCGGCTGCGGGATCAAGCTCTTTGCGCGCGAAGTGTTCATGGACCTGCCGCGCTTCGACCACATGCATCGCTTCCTGCCGGCGCTGTTCATGCGCCAGGGCGCGCGCGTGGTGTCGATACCCGTCGGCCATCGCCCGCGCACGCGCGGCACCTCGAAGTACGGCATGCTGAACCGCGTGTTCGTCGGCATCGTGGACATATTCGGCGTGATGTGGCTGCGCCGGCGTTACAAGCCGGGGTTGCTGGTGCGCGAGGACTGAAGGGGAAGCGCAATGAGAGACGTCATCGGAACCCTCTTCGGCGTCACGATCACGCCGTGGAAGCTCATCGGATTCGTGGGCGCCCTGATGTTCGCGGGGCGATGGCTGGTGCAGGCTTGGGCCACGCGTCGCGCCGGACGACCCACCATTCCGCGCAGTTTCTGGATCATCAGTCTCACGGGCAGCGCCATGGTCACGTCGTATTTCATCTGGGGCAAGAATGACGCGATCGGCGTGCTGACCAACCTGCTGCCAGCCTCGGTGGCCTTCTACAACCTGGTCATGGACATCAGGCATCAACGCTCGGCCACCAATGCCTGACATTGGACTGTTGCAGGGCCCGCCGCCGCGTCGCCGCCGGCCCGATCGAGTCGAATCACGCGAGGCGCGGGTCGAAGCCTTCGTATCCATTTCCGCGCCGCAACCCGCCGCCGAGGAAGTCGCGGCGCATTTCGCGGCGCCGGTGGGAGTCGCCATCGAAGTCGCGGTGCCCGCGGAGCCGGCGCCCAAGGCCGAGGTGCTCGTGGCAGCACTGCCTGGGGCCACATCGGCCATCCCGGCAGCACCCTCGCTCGCCGCGCCGACACCCGCTCCCGAAAGTCCTCGCGTACCGCTTGCACCACCGCCTGCGCTCACGCGCGCCGCGCCGCCCCCCATCCGCGCGATGGATCTGTCCTGGCTGGCGCTGGCGCTGCTCGTGATCATCGGCACGGGTGTCGGCATCCGCGAGCCCTGGCCGGCGGACGAGCCACGCTTCGCGCTGATCGCGCGGGACATGGTGGCCACCGGTGAGTGGCTGTTCCCGCGCGTCGGCGGCGACCTCTACCAGGACAAGCCGCCGTTGTTCTTCTGGATGCTGGCGGCGTTCTTCTCGCTCACCGGCTCGCTCAAGTGGTCGTTCCTGTTGCCCGCGTTCCTGGCCGCCGGCAGCACGCTGTTCCTGATCTACGATTTCGGCCGCCGCCTCGTGAGCCGCGAAGCGGGGCTCGGCGCCGCGCTGATCACCGTGTGCACGCTGCACTTCATCATGGTGATGCGCGGCGCGCAGATCGACCCGCTGCTCTGCGGGCTCACCACCTTCTCGCTGTACGCGCTGCTGCGACACCTGCTGTTCGGTCCCGCGTGGGGCTGGTATGCCCTGGGCGGATTCGTCGCGGGCCTCGGCATCATCACCAAGGGCGTGGGCTTCCTGCCGTTGCTGGTGCTGGTCCCGTATGTGTTGCTGCGGGTGTTCCACTGGCGCGGACTGCCGCAGGTCGACGGCGGTGTGGCCGGCTGGCGCTGGTTCCTTGCGCCGCTGGCCATGCTCGCAGCCACGCTGGTCTGGTTCATCCCCATGATCCTCGCGGTCCACGCCAGCGGCGCGCCGGAATACCGCGCGTACCGCGACGAGATCCTGTTCAAGCAGACCGTGGGCCGGTATTCCGCGGCGTGGCATCACGTCAAGCCCTGGTACTACTTCGTCCTCGAAGTGATTCCCGCGCTGTGGCTGCCGTGGAGCCTGCTGCTGGTGTGGCTGGTGCCGCGCTTCAGGAAGGCGTTCACCGAGCGCGACGCCCGCGTGTGGCTGCTGCTGTTCTGGGTGGCGCTCGTGCTGTGCTTCTTCTCGTGGAGTCCGGGCAAACGCGGCGTATACATCCTGCCGGCACTGCCGGCGCTGGCGTTGGCCGCCACGCCGTTCGTCGAGGAATTGCTGGCGCGGCCGGGCGTGCGGCGCGCCGGCTGGGCACTGGCATGGTTACTCTGGGGGACCATCGCGGTGCTCGCGGTCTCGTATACCGCGGGTGCGAAGTTCGCGATCAAGGCTTTCGCCGAAGGCAATCTGCCCGGCGCCGCCGCGCTGTACGTTTTCCTCGCCCTGTCCGCGGCGGGACTGGTCTATGCCCGGCTGCGCGCGCCGCTCGCGGCCTGGCCGGTGGTCATCGGGACGCTCGCCGTGGTGTTCTCCTATGGCATCGCCCCTGCCATGGACGGCGAACGCTCGGGCAGCGACTTCACGCGCACCATGCTGCGGCAGGTGAGGCCGGGCGAGCGCCTCGCGCTGGTCGCGTACAAGGAGCAGTTCCTGCTGTACCTCGATCGACCCACGGTGAACTTCGGGCATCGACGCTTCCTCGAGGGACCGCAGGAGGCCTACGACGCGGCGGCATGGCTCGACGCACCCGCCGAGGATGGATACAGGCGCGTGCTGCTCGTGCCCGAGGATCAGCTCAAGCCGTGCTTCCTCGGCGCGGCGAACAAGGCCGGGCGAAGCTCCGACACCGACTGGTACCTGGTGCGCGGACACGCTTCCGACGATTGCGCGGCAAAGGGCAATGCGTCTCGCGCCATCACGTACTACGTGAGGGGCCTGCACGACTGAACCCATCCTGCGCAGCTGGCGCAGCCCCGGTGGAATCGCGTTCAGCGGCCTGACGCCACGTTATGTCCGCTCGAACGCGCTTCAGCGCATCAGTTGCTCACCTGATCAAGACCTTAGCTTGTGTTCCTCGACACTTGTGACAGAATGCCACGCAACTTTGGGAGGAGGTGCGCGCACGATTTTGTGGCGCATATCGCGTCGCCCTGTAAATCAAGGGCGTAGCGTGCTGACAGCCACCAACCAAGGCAGGGAGAAGAGTGGCTCAAGCGCCTGAACATCCTGGTGACTTCACCGCGTCCGACGTGTTCTCGACAGGAGTCTGGTCGGCCCGCGGTGGCAAACCGACGCTCGGCGTCGACATCGCCTGTACCAAGATCGCCGTCGACCTGCAGAACATCCGGCGCAACAACATCGAGCCCTGCCTGCGCGACAGCCTGAATTCGCTGCGCGATTCCTCCAACGTCGATACCGCCTTCATCTGGATGCTGTCCGCGGACGGCACCGGCATCGAAGAGGTGTACGCCGCGCATAGCGCGCTGGCGCAGTGCCGGGTCGAAGCCTTCCGATCGGCGCTGCTGGAGACCTATCCCTGGGTCCAGGGCCGCCTCGATCACCTGCGGCTCTCCGAGATCCGCGATACCGCTGCGCCCCGCAAGGACCAGGCGGTCGAAGCCAAGCGCTTCGCGGAGCTTTCGATCGGTTCGGTGTTGCTGATTTCCATCCGCGTCTGCGGCCAGCCCGCGGGCATCCTGGGCCTCGCCAATGCGTTGCCGCGTGGCGCCTGGGACGTGAACCTGCAACTGTTGCTCAAGCTGCTGGGCAATTCGCTGGCCACCGGCCTCGAGAAGCTGCGCATCGAGCAGCGCCTCAACAAGCTCGAGGAACGCCTGGAGCTGGCGCAGGGCGCCGCCAACGACGGCCTGTGGGACTTCGACATCGAGAGCAACGAAGTCCACTTCTCGCCGCGCTGGAAGCAGATGCTGGGTTACCCGGCCGACGCCGTGCTCGATTCGCCCGATTGGCGCAGCCTGGTGCACCCCGAGGACATGTCGCGCGTGCAGAGCGCGATCCGCGACCACGTCGCGGGCAAGTCGCCGATCTTCGAGTCCGTGCACCGCATGAAGCACCGCAACGGCGACTGGCGCTGGGTGGTGAGCCGCGCCAAGGCGCGCGTGGACGAACATGGCCGCCTGCTGCGCCTGGTCGGTGTCGAACTCGACATCACCGAGCGCAAGCTCTACGAGGAAGCGCTGTTCCGCGAGAAGGAGAGCGCGCAGATCACGCTGCAGTCGATCGGTGACGGCGTGATCACCACCGACGCGCAGTCGACGGTCGACTACATCAACCCGGTGGCCGAGCAGCTCACCGGCTGGCGCCTCGAGGATGCGATGGGCCGGCCCATCGAAGAGATCTACCGCGCCTTCCACGAAGAGACCTGCGAGCCGCTGGAGAATCCGCTCAGCGTGTCGATCCGCCGCACGCGCCCGATCAAGTCGGTGCGGCCGATGCTGCTGATCCGCCGCGACGGCAACGAGCTGTACGTGGAAAGCACGGCGGCGCCGATCCGGGACGGCGCGGGCGCCGTGTCCGGTGGCGTGCTCGTGTTCCACGACGTGACCGAGAGCCGCGAGCTCAATCGCCGCCTGTCGTATCACGCTTCGC
>DASSRK010000121.1:0-14097 GCA_035701825.1 Steroidobacteraceae bacterium | reverse complement strand
CTCGTCGATGAACAGGATGACCTGGCCTTCCTGCTTGGCGAGGTCGTTGAGCACGCCCTTGAGGCGCTCCTCGAATTCGCCGCGGAACTTGGCGCCCGCGATCAGCGCGCCCATGTCGAGCGCGAGGATGCGCTTGTTCTTCAAGCCCTCGGGGACTTCGCCATTGATGATGCGTTGCGCGAGGCCCTCGACAATCGCGGTCTTGCCGACGCCCGGCTCGCCGATCAGCACCGGGTTGTTCTTGGTGCGGCGGGCGAGGACCTGGATGGTGCGGCGGATCTCGTCGTCGCGGCCGATCACCGGGTCGAGCTTGCCGCCGGAGGCGCGCGCCGTGAGGTCGATGGTGTATTTCTCCAGCGCGCCGCGCTTCTCCTCGGCCTGCGGATCGTTCACGGCTTCACCGCCGCGAACCTGGTCGATGGCCTTCTCGATGGCTGCCTTGGACGCGCCCGCGTCCTTGAGCAGGCGCGCGAGCGTGTTCTTGTCCTCGAAGGACGCCAGCACGAAGAGCTCGGTCGGGATGTAGTCGTCCTTGCGCTGCTGCGCCAGCTTGTCGGTGACGTTCAGCAGTCGGTTGAGATCCTGCGACACGTGCACGTCGCCCGGGGTGCCCTGCACCGTCGGCAACTTGTCGATGGCCGTGTCGAGATCCTTGCGCAGCTTGGCGACGTTGGCGCCGGCCTTCACCAGCAGCGGTCGCGTGGTGCCGTCCTGCTGGTCGAGCAGCGCGGCGAACACGTGCGCCGGCTCCATGAACTGGTTGTCGCGCCCGACGGCCAGGGACTGGGCGTCGGCCAGGGCCGATTGAAAACGGCTGGTGAGTCTTTCCATACGCATAGGCGCCCAAGTTGGGGCTTGGGCGCCATGCGTTCAAGTCCGGAAAGGCCCTGATGTGCCGGTCTACGGGCCCCGACATGCCTTCGGCAAGTACTTCGGAGGAACCTCGCTGCCATGCGGTCCGTCACCGGGTGTCACTCCTTCGGGCAGGGCCGTAATGCCACAGGCCCAGATCACGTCCTGGTCGGCCGTCACGCCCGGCTGCAAAACCAATCTCTTGCTGGCGATGCCCGGATGGGCTTTGTTGCCGTAGGTAATGATGATCGAGCCTCCCTGGACACCGATGTCCGCGGTGTACTTGCCGCGTGGCAGCTCGCCGCCGAGATCGGATTGCCCCGGCCAGGCGTTCTTGTTCTTCCAGTAGTAAGCCACTTCGGCCTTGACCTCCGTTGCCAGGTTGAGTCCCTCGGCGATCTGCGAGCGGATGGTGTATTCCTGGTAGGCCGGAATGGCGATCCCCGCGAGAGTCCCGATCAAACTGACGCCGCCGCCAATGATGATGGCGATCAACGGGCCGATGCTGGTGCCGCCATCGCGCTCGAGGCGCGCCAGCCGTTGCGACGCGTCGCCGGGGAATCTCGACTCCGCGTCGGCGATCCAGTGCCTGACTCGCCGCCAGTAGAGCGAATTCGCATAGACCGGAAACACGATGTACGGCGCGATCAGCACCAATCCCCCGATGGCCGCGACGGCCAGCGCCGTCGACGGCGAGGCCGGGATCAGGATGGCGAGCAGCATGCCCAGGATGAAGAATTCGATCAGCGGCAACAGCGCGAACAGGACCCCGAACCCCCACAGCTTGCGGTACAGGCACCAGCAGGCGGGCACGAAGAACGCCGGCCAATGCCATCCGGCGCGTGGTGCGCCCGCATCGAAAGCCTCGAAGCGCTGCAGGTAGTACTCGGTGTTCTTCTCGACGGCGGTTGCGTATTCGGCCCTGCGGGCGTCGGCGGACGGCGGCGTCGCGGCGGTCTGTGGATTCTCCATCTTCTTCTCCCTCGCGCTGGTTGTTAGTCGTCAGTCTTCAGTGGGCATGTCGTTCCGCGAAAGTGATGACGGCGACGCCGAGGCTGATCAGCAGCACCTGCATGACGCTGGAGCGCGGATCGATGCGGCGGTGCAGGCCGGGAATGAGGTCGGCCACGGCGACGTACAGCAGGCTGGAGGCGGCCACGGCCAGCGCGAACGGCAATACCGCCATCGTCTGCTCGAGCGCAAAGAATCCGGCCACGCCGCCGATCACCGCCGTGAGGCTGGTCAGCATGTTCAACAGAAGCGCGCGGCTGCGCGACATGCCCGAGTGCAGCAGCACCGCGAAGTTGCCGACCTCCTGCGGGATCTCGTGCGCCATGATGGCCACCGCGGTCACCAAGCCGAGGTGCACATCGGTCAGGAAGGCCGCGGCGATCAGCACGCCGTCGAGCACGTTGTGCAGGGCATCGCCCACCAGCACCAGCGCGCCGCTCGCCTTGCGGCGCGCGTCCTCCGTGCCGGGGTTGTGGTGGTGCGCCGGGGTTGCATGCCCATGGTCGTGGTGATGCAGGTGACCCCCGACCGTGTGCGTGTCGCAATGGTCGTCATGGCAGTGACGCCACAGCAGGAATTTCTCCAGCACGAAGAACAGCGCGATGCCGGCGATCAGCGCGATGCCGACCTCGTGCACCCGCTCGCTGCCGGCGCCGATCACCGCGTGCGGGATCAGCGCGAGCAGCGCCGCGCCTAACAAGGCGCCGGTGGCGAAGCTCACCAGGTGCGGCAGCGCCGCCTCGCGCTGCCGGCCCGGCAACGCGAGGAACAGGCCGGCGGCCAGCACCGAGAGCACGCCGGACACCAGCGTGCTCGAGACTATCCAGATCAGGGTATTCAAGGCGGGCGATCCTAGCACGCAGGCCCGCGTGCGCCGGAGGCTACTCCGCCCTGGGCTGGTTCTTCACCACGTTGGTCGCCAGCGCGATCATCGAGGCGATGTCGGAAAGGTTCGCGGGCACGATCAGCGTGCTTTGCGCCTCGTCGGCGAGATGGCCGAACTGCTTGACGTATTCCTCCGCCACGCGCAGCTGCATCGCGGCCATGCCGCCCGGGCTGTTCAATGCCTGGCCCACGCGCCCCAGGCCCTCGGCGGTCGCGGTCGCCACCGCGAGGATCGCCGCCGCCTGGCCCTGCGCCTCGTTGATGCGCTGCTGCTTGGTCGCCTCGGATTCCTTGATCACGCGCTGCTTCTCGCCTTCCGCCTGGTTGATCTTGGCGTCGCGCTCGCCCTCGGAGGTCAGCACCACGGCGCGCTTCTCGCGCTCCGCGCGCATCTGCTTCTCCATGGCCTGCAGCACGTCGCGCGGCGGCGTGATGTTCTTGATCTCGTAGCGCAGCACCTTGACGCCCCAGGGCGCCGACGCCTTGTCGAGCTCGCTCACCACGTTGGCGTTGATCGTCGCGCGCTCCTCGAAGGTGCGATCGAGCTCGATCTTGCCGATCTCGCTGCGCAGCGTGGTCTGCGCGAGCTGCGTGATCGCGAAGGTGTAGTTGGTGATGCCGTAGGACGCGCGGCTGGCATCGAGGATCTGCAGGTAGAGCACGCCGTCGACGCCCACCTGCACGTTGTCCTTGGTGATGCAGATCTGCTCGGGGATGTCGATCGCCTGTTCCTTGAGGTTGTGTTTGTAGGCGATGCGCTCGACGAACGGGATCAGGATGTGGAAGCCGGCCTGCAGCGTGCGGCTGTAGCGGCCGAGGCTCTCGACCACGTAGGCGCTCTGCTGCGGCACCACCGTGGCGGTCCGGGCCACGACGATGATGACCAGGATGGCAATGACGACGACGACGTAGAGGGTTCCCATGGAGATCACGCCTGTGTGGTGAGGTGGAGGGTCAGGCCATCGACGCTGCTGATGCGCGCTTCGCTGCCCGCCTCGATCGCGCTGCCGCCGGTGTTGCGCGCGGTCCAGCTCGAGCCGCGATAGTCGACGCGGCAGGTCTGGCCGGGCTCGAGGCGCGTCGGCACGACGACCAGGTCGCCGGTGTTGATGCGCTCGTCGACCGGTCCCTGCTGGCGCCGCACCAGTTCATAGAGGCGGCGGCGGAACGCGACCATGGTGACCACCGCGAGCACCGCGAAGGTCAGCCACTCGGCCCACTCCGGCATGGCGACGCCGGCGAGGCCCAGCAGCCCGACCAGCGCGGCCGAGGCCCCGAGGAAGACCAGGTAGAACTGCGCATCGATGACGAACATCTCGACCGCGAGCAGACCAATACCTACGACTAACCATCCCCACGAGGGCATTGCCGCGCTCCTTGACGACGACCGCGTCGCAGTATCGGCCAACTACCCTTTCGTTTTCCACACGAGCGCCGCGAGGCGCCCGCTGCTGCCCCTGGCCTGGGCGTCGCGCCGATGCGAGTAGAACCGTTCCGGGTCGGCGAAGGTGCACCACCCGCCGCCGCTGATCGCGCCCACGCCCAGGGCCGTTAGCCGGCGCCGCGCCAGGCCGGCGAGATCGCACTGGAAGCGCCCGCGCGCATTGGCCTCGAAATACGCGCTTGCGCCGGCGTCGCCGGACACGAATGCAGCGCGCACCTCGGCGCCGACTTCGAAGTGCGGCTGCGAGATCGCCGGGCCGAGCCATGCCGACAACTGCGCCGGCGCGACGCCGAGCGCCTGCACGGTGTCCTCGAGCACGCCCGCCGCGAGGCCGCGCCAGCCGGCATGCGCGGCGCCGATGCGCGCGCCATCCCGGCTCGCGAACAGCACCGGCAGGCAGTCGGCCACCATGATCACGCAGGCGCGGCCCGGCGCCCCCGCGATGGCCGCGTCCGCCGTCGGTGGCGGCCCGCCACGCGGCGTGGCATCGAGATCGGCGACCGTGTGTCCGTGGACCTGGTTGAGCCAGCCTGGCTCGTCCGGCAGATCGAGCACCGTGCGCAGGCGCGCGCGATTGGCGGCGACGTGCGCCGCGTCGTCGCCGACATGCGTGGCCAGGTTGAAGGAGTCCCACGGCGCCGCGCTCGCGCCGCCGAGGCGCGTGGTGAACGCCGCGCGAACGCCGCGCGGCAGCGCCCAGTCGATTTCCAAGAGCGAGGGGTGGCTCATGCCTGTGCCGCGTCCCGCTCGAGGACGGCTAACAACCCCGCGAAGTCATCCGGCAGCGGCGCCGTGTAGCTCACTGGATTGCCACTGCGCGGATGCGTGAACGACAGGCGCGCCGCGTGCAACGCCTGGCGGTGGAAATTCCCGAGCGCGGCCTTGAGTTCGGGCGTCGCGCCGGCCGGCAGCCGCCGGCGTCCGCCGTACACCGGGTCGCCAACGATCGGGTAGCCGACGTGCGCCAGGTGCACGCGGATCTGGTGGGTGCGGCCGGTCTCGAGCCGCACGCGCGCCAGCGTGTGCCCGCGGAAGCGCTGCTCGATGCGGTAATGCGTGACCGCCGTGCGCCCGTCGCTGCGCACCGCCATCTTCGTGCGCTGCGTGCGATGCCGGCCGATGGGCTCGTCCACGGTGCCGCCGCCGGTCATCGCGCCGGTGCACAGCGCCAGGTACTCGCGCTCGATGTCGTGCGCCGCGAGCTCGGCGACCAGCGCGGTGTGCGCCTCGAGCGTGCGCGCCACGACTAACAACCCGCTGGTGTCCTTGTCGATGCGATGCACGAGCCCGGCGCGCGGCACGCGCTTGAGCTTCGGGTCGTGCGCCAGCAGCGCGTTCTGCAGGGTGTGCTCGCGGTTGCCGGCGCCCGGATGCACCACGAGACCCGGCGGCTTGTTGATCACGATGACCGCCGCGTCCTGGTGGACGATGTCCAGCGGCAGGTCTTCGGCGGCCACGGTGGTGTCGTCGGCCAGCCGCGCCTCGACCGTGGCCGATTCGCCGCCGATCACCACGTCACGGGGCCGCGGCTTGAGGCCGTCGACGCGTACCGCGCCCTCCTCGATCCAACGCTGGATGCGGGTGCGTGAGTACTGCGGCAGCAGCTGGGCCAGGGCCTGGTCCAGGCGCCGGCCCGCGAATTCGGGGGGTAGCGCGAGCTCGTGGGTCTGGAACTTGGGGGGCAATCGGATAGTCCGAGAGGTTTCCGGGGCCGCTATACTCACGCGTCCGGCGACCATTTCAAACCCTGTCAGAACAAGTTCCGGGCCACCGGCATAGCACGAGAAACGGCAAATCCTTCCATGCGAGCACTGCGCCTTGCCCACTCCTGGGCCCGTCCCCGGTCACTCTTATTTATGTCCTTCGTCCTGGCCGCACTGGGCCTGGCGCTGGGAGGCTGCAAGAACCGCGAAGGCATGGAAGCCAAGCTGTCCGACCCCCAGGTGGTCTACAAGATGGCCCACACGGCGCTGCTGCAGGGTGACTACCCGCGGGCCATCAAGATCTACGAAGCGCTGATGGCGCGCTACCCGTTCGCCGACGAGACGCGCCAGTCGCGCCTCGACGTCATCTACGCGTACTACAAGGCCGGCGAATCCGAGTCCGCGATCGACGCCGCCGACACCTTCATCCGCGAGAACCCGACGCATCCGCGCATCGACTACGCCTGGTACCTCAAGGGGCTCACCGACTTCGAGCGCCTGCCGAACTTCATGGAGCGCTGGTTCCACGTCGACCTCGACAAGCGCCCCCCGACGCAGGCGCGGCGCTCGTTCGCCGCGTTCCAGACCGTGGTCGAGCAGTACCCCAACAGCGACTACGCGCACGATGCGCGCCGCCGCATGGTGTACCTGCGCAACCGCCTCGCCGACTACGAGATCGCCGTTGCCCATTACTACGTGGAACGCAAGGCCTACGTCGCCGCCACGCAGCGCGCCAAGGTCGCCATCGAGGAATTCGACGGCGCGCCCGCGGTGCGCGAAGCGCTCGGGATCATGATCGAGTGCTACGAGAAGATGGACCTCAAGGATCTCGCGGCGAACACGCGCAAGATGTATCGCGCGAATTACGACGAGGAATACGACGCGGGCAAGAACGCTTCCAAAAAGAAGTGGTGGAAGCCGTGGTCGTAATGGGGACCCATTCCTCGTTTTCTGATAAACGAAGACAGTCTCGAAGTGTGACGGTGAACGTCGCGGCGCTCCGGGGTCTCTTTTTCGACCGCATGGAAATCGGCGAGGAGGAGCGGCCACGCGCCGCGGTCAGCGCCTGTCTGGTGCGCCCCATCCGCTTGCGAAAGGCGCGTAGCGACGACGAGCGAACGCCAAGAGCTTCCGTCTTCGGAAGCTCTTGAAGCGCGATTTCCCTGCGGTCGAAAAAGAGACCCCGGAGCGCCGTGACGACCGCCGCGTGTGATGACTGTCCCCGTTTGTCAGAAAACGAGGAATGTCCCCATTCGCCTTACCGCCTGTAGCCGGACGTGATCGGGTAGCGCCAGTCGCGGCCGAAGGCGCGGCGGCTCACGCGTACTCCTGGAGGCGCCTGGCGGCGTTTGTATTCGTTGCGCTTCACGAGGTCGAGGACGCGGACCACGGTGGGGCGATCGAAGCCGCGGGCGCAGATTTCGTCCACCGACAGGTCGTCCTCGATGAAGGCTTCGAGGATGGGGTCGAGGACTTCGTAGGGCGGCAGCGAGTCGCTGTCTTTCTGGTCGGGGCGCAGCTCGGCTGAAGGCGGCCGGTCGATCACGCGGCGCGGGATCACCGGCGACACGCGATTGCGATACTCGGCGAGCTTGTAGACCAGCAGCTTGCTGCAGTCCTTGATGGGCGCGAAGCCGCCGGCCATGTCGCCGTACAGCGTGGCGTAGCCCACCGCCATCTCGCTCTTGTTGCCGGTGGTCAGCAGCATCTTGCCGGTCTTGTTGGAGATGCCCATGAGCAAGACCATGCGGCTGCGCGACTGGATGTTTTCCTCGGTCGCGTCCGGCGCGCGCCCCGCGAACTCACCGGCGAGCGTGGCCTCCGCGGCCTTCATCATGGCGCCGATGGGCAACACGCTGTACTTCACGCCCATGGCCTCGGCCTGGCCGCGCGCGTCGTCGAGGCTCATCTGCGAGGTGTAGGGCGACGGCATCATGACCGCGTGCACGCGTGAAGCCCCCAAGGCATCGACCGCGATGGCGAGCGTCAGCGCCGAGTCGATGCCACCGGAGAGGCCGAGCACCACGCCGGGGAAGCCGTGCTTGCCGACGTAGTCGCGCACGCCGAGCACCAGCGTGCGATACACGCTCTCGGCGTCGGTCAGCTCCGGCGCGACGGGACCCGGCACCGGGCGCGCCACGCCGTCCACGCGCTCGAACTCGACCGGATAGAGGCCCTCCTCGAACGGCGGCGCGCGCATCACCACGTTGCCCTGGGCGTCCATGACGAAGGAATTTCCGTCGAACACCAGCTCGTCCTGCCCGCCCAGCATGTTGACGTACACCACCGGCAGCTGCAGGTCGCGCACGCAGCGGCGCACGATGTCCTCGCGGTTCGCCTGCTTGTGGATTTCGTACGGCGAGGCATTGAGCACCACGAACATCTCGGCGCCGGCGGCGCGCGCCAGCTGCGCGGGCTCGGGCTCCCAGATGTCCTCGCAGATCAGGATGCCGATGCGGAATCCACGGAACTCCACCACCGTGGGTTGCGCGCCCGACTTGAAGTAACGCTTCTCGTCGAACACCTTGTAGTTGGGCAGGCAGCTCTTGCGATGCGTGGCGCGCAGCGTACCGCCCTCGAACAGCGCGGCCGCGTTGAAAATCTGCGAGCCGGCGTACTCGGGGAAGCCGAGCACCACGCCGCAGCTGGCCTTCGCGCCGCGCACGGTCTCCATGCCGCGCTCGATGGCGACGCGGAATCCGCGGTGGAACAACAGGTCCTCGGGTGGATAGCCGCAGAGCGTGAGCTCGGGCAGGACCAGCAGGTCCGCATTGAGATCGCCGCAGGCACTTTCCGCCGCGGCGACGATGCGCCGCGCATTGCCCGCGACGTCGCCCACGAGCAGGTTCAGCTGCCCGAGCGCGATGCGCAACTTGCTGGGTGTGGCCACCGCCGCGGCGCTACTTGCCGCGGCGCGCGGCGCCTTTCTTCTTTGCCTTCACCCTGCCGGCCAGCTTGCGGGAAGCGGCCTTCTTCGGCGCCGACTTCTTCGCCGGAGACTTCTTCGAGGCTGCCCGCTTCGCGGCGCCCGCGGCGCGCGGTTCGATGATCAGCACGTTCGGACCCGTGGCCTTCTTCACGGGCTTCGCACGGCGCCTGGCGAGCTCTTCCGCCATCGCCTTGCCGAGATCAGCCGGCGATTTCACGGTGCGCGCACCGGCGCGCTCCAGTGCCTTGAACTTGTCCGCGGCCGTGCCCTTGCCCCCGGCGATGACCGCACCGGCATGGCCCATGCGCTTGCCCGGCGGCGCGGTGACACCCGCGATGTAAGCGACCACAGGCTTGGTCACGTACTGGCGGATGAACTCGGCCGCGGCTTCCTCGTCGGTGCCACCGATCTCTCCCACCATGATGATGCCTTCGGTCTGCGGGTCGCGCTGGAAGAGCTCCAGCACGTCGACGAAATTCATGCCGCGCACCGGGTCGCCGCCGATGCCGACACAGGTGCTCTGGCCGAGCCCCTTGTTGGTGGTCTGGAACACCGCCTCATAGGTGAGCGTGCCGGAGCGCGACACGATGCCGACGCGGCCCTTCTTGTGGATGAAACCCGGCATGATGCCGATCTTGCATTCGCCCGGCGTGATGATGCCCGGGCAGTTGGGCCCGATGAGGCGCGTGCCGGAGCCGGCCAGCGACGCCTTGACCTTCACCATGTCGTTGATCGGGATGCCCTCGGTGATGCACACCACGAGCTCGATGCCGGCATCGGCCGCTTCGAGGATGGCGTCGGCCGCGAAGGCCGCGGGCACGTAGATGACGCTGGCGGTGGCGCCGGTCTGTTTCACCGCATCGGCGACGGTGTCGAACACCGGCAGGTTGAGGTGCTTCTCTCCGCCGCGGCCGGGCGTGACGCCGCCGACCATCTTCGTGCCGTACTTGATGCTCTGCTCGGAATGGAACGTGCCCTGCTGGCCGGTGAAGCCCTGGCAGATGACGCGGGTGTTCTTGTTGACGAGGATGCTCATGCTAGTTCTTGCTCATTTTCCCTGGGCGGCGAGCGAAACGGCCTTCTTCGCCGCGTCGGTGAGATCGGTGGCGGGCGTGATGGCGAGCGCGCTGTGCGCCAGCATCTCGCGCGCCTGCTCGGCGTTCGTGCCCTCGAGGCGCACCACCACGGGCACGGACACGCCCACCTGCTTGACCGCGATCATCACGCCCTCGGCGATCAGGTCGCAGCGCACGATGCCGCCGAAGATGTTCACCAGGATCGCGCGCACCTTCTTGTTGGACAGGATCAGCTTGAACGCCTCGGTCACGCGCTCGGCGGTGGCGCCACCGCCCACGTCGAGGAAGTTGGCCGGGTTGCCGCCGTGCAGCTTGATGAGGTCCATGGTGGCCATCGCGAGGCCGGCACCGTTCACCATGCAGGCGATGTCGCCATCGAGCGAGACGTAGTTGAGGTCGTGCTCGCTGGCCTCGCGCTCGATCGGGTCTTCCTGCGATGGATCGCGCAGGCTCGCCAGGGCCTTCTGGCGGAACATCGCGTTGGCGTCGATGTTGATCTTGGCGTCGAGGGCGACCAGCTCGCCCGACCTGGTGACGATCAGCGGGTTGACCTCGAGCAGCGAGGCATCGCGCTCGAGGTAGATGCGATACAGCGCCAGCAGGATGGCCTGGAACTGCCCGACCTGCTTGCCCTTGAAGCCTAGGCCGAAGGCGAGCTTGCGGCACTGGTACGGCTGCAGCCCCGCGGCCGGATCGATGTCGGCGCGCAGGATCTTCTCGGGCTCGTGCGCCGCCACTTCCTCGATGTCCATGCCGCCGGCCGCCGAAGCGATCACCGCGACGCGGCCGCGCTCGCGATTCAGCGTCAGCGACAGGTAGATCTCGCGGTCGATCTCCGAACCGGACTCGACGTACACGGTCTCGATCGGCAGGCCTTCGGGACCCGTTTGTTTGGTCACCAGCCGCTGGCCGAGCATGTCGCCGGTGGCGGAGCGCACGGCCTCGAGATCGCGAGCCAGCTTGACGCCGCCCGCCTTGCCGCGGCCGCCGGCATGCACCTGGGCCTTCACCACCCAGAGATTGCCGCCTAACTCCTTGGCGGCGGCGACCGCCTCCTCGGCGCTGCGCGCGGCGATTCCGGGCGGTACGGGGATTCCGAATTCGCGAAAGACTTGCTTCGACTGGTATTCGTGCAGGTTCATCAGGCTGTTGCCGGTATTGGAGGGGGTGGCGAAAAAAGAGGCGGTATTCTCCCGGAATCGTGCGGCGGTCGCCAGTTTCGATGCGCCCGGCGGCTCGTGCGGATTCCTGCCAACTGATAGAGTCGCGCCCGATGTCGTTTGCCGCAGCCCCGCATGCCCCGACCGATCTCGCCTGGCGTGTCATCGGCCTCGGGAATCTCTACCGGCTGCTGATCCCGCCCTGCGTCTACGCGCTGTTCCTGTTCCTGGGCGAAGAAGGCGCGCTCGGCAGCGCCCACCCCGAGCTGTTCGTCTGGACCTGCGTGGTGTACTTCGCCATGGGCGTGGCCATCGTGGTGGGCGGCCGGCGCCTGTTGCCCAATCTGCGTGCAACCACGTTCATGCACGCGACGGTCGATGCCGCGGCCATCAGCCTGCTGATGTACGCGAGCGGAGGCGCCTCGAGCGGCCTCGGCATCCTTCTGGTCGTGCCGGTGGGCGCGATGGCGCTGCTGGCGGACAGCCGCGACGCCTTCGTGCTCGCGGCGCTGGCCACGCTGATGCTGCTGCTCCAGCAGGTGGGCGCGCACCTGACCAGCGGCGCCTCGCCGACCGACTACACCGCCGCTGGCATCCTCGGGGCCATCGTGTTCCTGGTGGCGTTGCTCGCCTGGCCGGTGGCGCGCCGGCTGCGCGAGACCGAGGCCACGGTGCGGCGCCAGCAGGTCGACCTCGCGAACATGGCGCAACTCTCGCAGTACATCGTGCAGCACCTGCGCGAGAGCATCGTGGTGGTGGACCACGAAAACCGCATCCGGCTGATCAACGAGTCGGCCGCCAAGCTGCTGGGCGATGCCCGCGCCTTCCCGGGCGCGCTGCTCGGTGAAGCGTCGCCGCAGCTCCTCTATCTACTGGAGACCTGGCGCGCCCGCACCGCGACTCCGGCCGCGCCCTCGCACACCTTCGTGGCGGCCGACGGCGGCCACGTGATCCAGCCGCATTTCGCCTCGCTCGGCGGGGCGGAGCCGTCACCGGTCATAGTGTTCCTCGAAGACACCGAGTTGCTCGCGGCCAAGATCCAGCAGTCGAAACTCGCCGGGCTCGGGCGGCTTTCGGCCAGCATCGCGCACGAGATCCGCAACCCGGTCGGCGCCATGAGCCACGCCGCACAGCTGCTGGCCGAATCGCCGTCGCTGTCGGACGAGGACAAGCGCCTGACCGAGATCGTGCGCACCAATGGCGACCGGGTGCGGCAGATCATCGAAAACGTCATGTCGATGGCGCGCCGCGAGAACTCGCGGCCCGAGCGCCTGGTGCTCGCCAGCTGGCTGGCCGGGTTCCGCGACGAGTTCTGCGCCACCATGCAGATCCCAACTGCGCGGCTGGCGGTCTCCTCATTGCTCGGTGACGTCGAGGTGCAGGTGGACCCTTCGCAGCTGCGCCAGATCGTGTGGAACCTTTGCGAGAACGCGGTGAAGTACGGCTCCTCGGAAACGTCCGAAGGCGACGTCATCGAGCTGCGCGTCGGCCGTCTCGCCACCACCGCCCGGCCCTTCCTCGAAGTCGCCGACCGCGGGCCCGGCATCGCCGTTCAACATCGGGAACGCATCTTCGAGCCGTTCTTCACCGGCAACGAGCGCGGCACCGGCCTGGGATTGTTCCTGGCGCGCGAGCTCGCGCAGACCAATAGCGCCACCTTGCTGTACGAGCCGCGCACCAGCGGCGGCAGTCTGTTCCGCATCGTGTTCCGCGACCCGGAACGCTGGGTGGCCTGAGAGGACCGGAGTAGTCTTTCGCGTATGGCCCAGCCGGTGGTCCTCGTCGTCGATGATGAACCCGACCTCGTCGAACTGGTCACGCTGACACTGTCGCGCATGCAGCTGGCGACCCAGTCGGCCGGCGACGTCGCGGGCGCGAAGAAGCTGCTGAAGGCGCAGCCATTTGACCTGTGCCTGACAGACATGCGCCTGCCGGATGGCGATGGCCTGGATCTGCTCGAATGGATGGGCGCGCACATGCCGGGCGTGCCCTGCGCGGTAATCACCGCGCACGGCAACGTCGAGTCGGCGGTGCGCGCGCTGAAACTTGGCGCCTTCGACTTCGTGTCGAAACCGCTGGATCTCGGGGTCCTGCGCCGCATCGTGTCGACGGCGCTCAAGTTGTCCCAGTCGAAGGACGGCAGCGTGACCACGCGTACCGGCACGCACCTGATCGGCCATGCGCCCACGATGGAGCGTTTGCGCGAGATGATCCTGCGGGTGGCACGCAGCCAGGCGCCGGTGCACATCTCGGGCGAATCGGGCACCGGCAAGGAGCTGGTGGCGCGCATGATCCACGCCTCCGGCCCGCGCGCCGAAGGGCCGTTCGTGCCGGTGAATTGTGGCGCGATTCCCTCCGATCTGGTCGAGAGCGAGCTCTTCGGTCACAAGCGTGGCAGTTTCACGGGCGCCGTCACCGACAAGGTCGGGCTCATCCCCTCGGCCGAAGGCGGCACATTGTTCCTAGACGAAGTTGCCGACCTGCCGCTGCACATGCAAGTCAAACTGCTGCGCGTCATCCAGGAAAAGACCGTGCGCCCCATCGGCGAACAGCGCGAGTCACCGATCGACGTGCGCATCCTCTCGGCCACGCACAAGAACCTCACCGAGCTGGTGGAGCAGGCGAAGTTCCGCGAGGATCTCTATTACCGCATCAACGTCATAGAGCTGCGCGTACCGCCATTGCGCGAACGCAGCGAGGACATCCCGGAGCTCGCCGATTCGATCCTGCACCGCCTGGCACGGCGGCTCGGCACCGAAGTGCCTGCCATCACGCCGGCGGCGCTCGAGCTGCTGCGACAGTTTTCCTTTCCTGGAAACGTTCGCGAGCTGGAAAACGTGCTGGAACGTGCGCTGGCGTTGTGCAACCAGGGGCGCATCGACGTGGGTGACCTGCAGCTGCGCGCGGCGCCGCGGCCCGAGAATGCGCCGCCGCTCGCAGCTGAAGTAGCCGCGCAACTGCGCACCGGCCGCAAGCCGCCGGCCGACGTCGCGCCGGGCGAGTCCGGCCGCCCTAGCGGTCTCGGCGAGCAGCTGGA
>DASSRK010000120.1:0-13666 GCA_035701825.1 Steroidobacteraceae bacterium | reverse complement strand
AACCCGCGGCTGCATTCAGGCCCTGCAGTGACTCGGGGTGTCTGCCGCCGGTGCCGAAGGGCACGAAGTAGACCTGCGCCTGTGACAGATCCGGCGCCAGCGCCACCTGCGTGATGGTCACTGGCCCGACGCGCGGATCCTTCACCTCGCGCGCGATCAGTTCCGCCAGCACCCGCTGCACCTGCGCTTCCATGCGCATCAGGCGGCCGCCGGCGGATGACTTGGGAGCCATCCTGGCCGTTACCTCAGATTGTCCGCGCCACTTCGACGCGGGAGTAGCACTCGATCTGGTCGCCCACGCGCACGTCCTGGTAGTTCTTCACGCCGATGCCGCACTCGGTGCCGGCGCGCACTTCGTTGACGTCGTCCTTGAAGCGGCGCAGGGATTCCAGCGCGCCCTCGAAGATGACCACGCTGTCGCGCAGCACGCGGATCGGGTTGTTGCGCTTGACCGAGCCTTCGGTCACGAGGCAGCCCGCCACCACGCCGAACTTGCTCGAGCGGAATACCTCGCGCACCTGGGCCGTACCGACGATCTGTTCCTTGATCTCGGGCGCGAGCAGGCCGCTCATCAGCTGCTTCACGTAGTCGATGGCTTCGTAAATGATGCTGAAGTACTGCGGCTCGATGCCGGCATCCTTCATGGCATCGCGCGCCGCGCCATCGGCGCGGACGTTGAAGCCGATGATGCGCGCGTTCGAGGCCGCCGCGAGCTGCACGTCGGAGATGGTGATGCCACCGACGCCGCTGGCGATGATCTTGACCGCGACCTCCTCGGTCGACAGCTTGTTCAACGCATCGCGCAGCGCTTCGGCGCTGCCCTGCACGTCGGTCTTGAGCAGGATGGCGATGTTGCCGACCTTCTGCTCTTCCATCTGCGCGAACACGTCCTGCATCTTCGAGGCCTGCTTCGCGAGTTTCACGTCGCGGAACTTGCCCTGGCGATACAGCGCGACTTCGCGCGCCTTGCGTTCGTTCTCCACCGCGAGGATTTCATCGCCGGCGTTCGGCGTGCCCTGCAGGCCGAGCACCTGCACCGGCATGGAAGGCGCGGCGCTCTCCACGGGCTTGCCATTCTCGTCGAACATGGCGCGCACGCGGCCGAACTCGTGGCCCGCGATGATCGGGTCGCCGAGCTTCAGCGTGCCCTTCTTCACCAACACGGTCGCGACGGCGCCGCGGCCTTTCTCGATCGACGCCTCGATGACGAAACCGGTGGCGAGGCCATCGGCCGCGGCCTTGAGCTCGAGCACTTCGGATTGCAGCAGGATGGCGTCCAGCAACTGGTCGATGCCCTGGCCGGTCTTGGCCGAGACCGACACGAACATGTTGTTGCCGCCCCATTCTTCCGCGATGACCTCGTGCTTCGAGAGCTCGGTGCGCACGCGATCCGGGTCGGCGTCGTGCTTGTCGATCTTGTTGACCGCGACCACGATGGGCACGCCCGCCGCCTTCGCGTGCTGGATCGCTTCGATGGTCTGCGGCATGACGCCGTCGTCGGCCGCGACCACCAGCACCACCACGTCGGTCGCCTTGGCGCCGCGCGCACGCATCGCGGTGAACGCGGCGTGGCCCGGGGTATCGAGGAACGTGATCACGCCCTTCGGCGTTTCCACGTGGTAGGCGCCGATGTGCTGCGTGATGCCGCCCGCCTCGCCCGCGGCGACCTTGGCGCGGCGGATGTAGTCGAGCAGCGAGGTCTTGCCGTGGTCGACGTGGCCCATGACGGTGACCACGGGCGGGCGCGGCGCCTCGGTTTCCGGCGCGCTCGCGCCCTGCAGGTCTTCTTCGACCTGGTCGGCCTTGAGCGCCTTGGCGGTGTGGCCCATCTCTTCGACGATCAGGATCGCGGTGTCCTGGTCGATGGGCTGGTTGATCGTCGCCATCACGCCCATGTTCAGCATGGTCTTGATGACTTCGGTGGCCTTGACCGCCATCTTCTGCGCGATTTCCTGCGGCGTGATGGTCTCGCCGATGGTCACTTCGCGCTTCACGGGCGCGGTCGGCATCTCGAAGGCGTGCCGGGTCTCCGCGGCCACGCTGCCGGTGCCGGTGCGTTCACGCACGCGCTTCTTTTTCTTGTAGCGCGAGCTCACGTCGCCGGCGACGTGCAATTCCTGGCGGCCATAGCGCGTGTCGCCCTTGGCGGGATCCGCGGCCGCCGGCGCCGTCGCCTTGGCCGGCGCGTGGCGCTCCGGGCGCGCGGGCTGCGCGTGCGCGGCCGCGGCCTCGGCGGCGGCACGGCGCTGGGCTTCCTGTTCCTGCCTGGCGCGTGCTTCTTCCTGGGCCTTGCGGGCCTCTTCGGCCTGGCGCTTGCGGGTCGCCTCGTCTTCGATGCGGCGGCGGTTCTCGGCCTCCATGCGCTCGCTCTCGCGGCGCGCGGCTTCCTGGCGCTCCCGCTCGGCAGCCTCGGCGGCCTCGACTTCCTTGCGTTTCTGGTCGGCCTCGTCCTGGTGCTGCTTGTTCTGCTCCTCGAGCACGTCGCGCTTGATGTACGTCTTCTTGTGACGCACTTCGACGTTGACGGTGCGTGCGCGGCCCTGCGCGCTCGCCTGCTTGAGCTCGCTCTGCGTCTTGCGCGCCAGCGTGATCTTGCGGGGTGCGGCCGCGCCCGCGCTCTTGCTGCTGGGCTCGGATACGCCGTGGGAACGACGCAGGTGCGTGAGCAGCTCGAGCTTGGCCTCGTCGCTGATCAGGGCCTGCGGTCCGGCGACCTGGATGCCCGCGGACTCCAGCTGCACCAGCAGCCGGTCCACCGGCACCTTCAAGACCTCGGCAAATTGCGCAACAGTGACGTCAGACATTCAGACTCCTCAAGCGCGACCGGCCTCGAACCAGATCTCTCGCGCCTTCATGATGAGCTTGCCGGCTTCATCGGCCGACAGCCCTTCGATATCCAGCAGGTCATCCACCGCCTGGTCGGCCAGGTCTTCGCGCGTACGCACGCCGCGGCGCGCCAGCGCCAGGGCGAGATCCGGCTTCATGCCTTCCAGCAGCAGCAGGTCGTCGGCCGGCATGCCGGACTCGAGCGTCTCCTCGCTGGCGATCGCCTGCGTCAGCAGCACGTCGCGCGCGCGGTTGCGCAGCTCCTTGACCATCTCGTCGTCGAATTCCTCGATGTTGGCCAGCTCCGACTGCGGTAGATAGGCCACTTCCTCCACGGTGGAGAAGCCTTCCTGCACCAGGATCGTGGCCACGTCCTCGTCCACGTCGAGCTGCTTCATGAAGGCCTCGATCAGCGTCTTGGCCTCGGTCTCGCTCTTGGCCTCGGCATCCGACTCGGTCATCACGTTCAGGTCCCAGCCGGTGAGCTGGCTGGCCAGGCGGATGTTCTGGCCGCCGCGGCCGATGGCCTGCGAAAGCTTGTCCTCGGCGACCGCGATGTCCATCGAGTGCGAATCCTCGTCCACCACGATCGACAGCACTTCCGCCGGCGACATCGAATTGATGACGAACTGCGCGGGATTGTCGTCGTGCGGGATGATGTCGACGCGCTCGCCGGCGATCTCGTTCGACACCGCCTGGACGCGCGATCCGCGCATGCCGACGCAGGCGCCGACCGGGTCGACGCGCGGCTCGAGGCTCTTGACCGCGATCTTGGCGCGCACGCCCGGGTCGCGCGCGGCGCCGAGGATCTGGATCAGGCCCTGGCCGACTTCCGGCACCTCGAGCTTGAACAGCTCGATGAGGAAATTGCGGTCGGTGCGCGACAGGAACAGCAGCGGCCCGCGCGCCTGCTCGGTGGCGCTCTTCACTTCCTTGAGCAGGGCCTTGATGCGGTCCTGGCTCTTGACGATCTCGCGCGGAATCATGTCGGTGCGCGGCACGAAGCCCTCGGCATTGCCGCCGAGATCCACGTAGATGCCGTTGCGGTCGACGCGCTTCACCACGCCCGAGACCAGCTGGCCGACGCGATCCTTGTAGGCGTCCACCACCTGCGAACGCTCGGCCTCGCGCACCTTCTGCACGATGACCTGCTTGGCCTGCTGCGCGGCGATGCGCCCGAAGGCCACCGATTCCATCGGCTCCTCGACGTAGCCGCCGACCTCGGCGTCCTTGTTGATGTCGAGCGCGTCCTCGAGGCGCAGTTCGCGCTGCGGCACTTCCATCTCGCGCGAATCGTCGGCGAACACCTTCCAGCGGCGGAACGTGTCGTAGTCGCCGGTCTTGCGATTGATCTGGACGCGCACGTCCCATTCCTCGCCGTGTTTCTTGCGGGTAGCCGAGGCCAGCGCCGCCTCGAGCGCGCCGAAGATGATTTCCTTGTCGACGGCCTTCTCGTTGGAGACGGCATCGACCACCAAAAGGATCTCTTTGTTCATGATCTAACTACCTCAAAGGGGCGCCAACCGCGCCCTCTGTATCTCGGCGAGCCTTATGCTCACGGAGAAATTGTCCACGTCCATCCGGATGCTCTCGCCGTCCGCCGCGCGCAGCATCCCGGTGTAGCGCTTGCGGCCCTCGCGCGGCACCGCCAGCTCCACCTTCACGCGGTTGTCGACGAAGCGCGCAAAGTGCTCCGGCGTGCGCAACACGCGGTCCAGGCCCGGCGAGGACACCTCGAGCGAGTACTCGCCCGGGAACGGATCCTCGGCGTCCAGCAAATCCGAAATCGGCCGGCTCGCCGCCGCGCAATCGTCGACGTCGATGCCCTCGGGGCTGTCGATGTAGACGCGCAGCGTCGCTCCACCCTGGCCGGTGACGAACTCGACTTCCACGAGCTCGTACCCTGCCTCCGCCAAGACCGGTTCGAACAGGGCGATCAGACGGTCATGCAATGCCCTGTCCATTCGCCTCCAATAAAAAAGGCCCTCGCGGGCCTCCCAACGTCCGACCTGCATGCCGTTTTTTCAACGACGGAGGTCGGCCCTAAAAAAAACTAAAGCCCCATCGGGGCTTACTCGCCAGTCGGGAAGCTCCGCGGTCCAAAAACCGCCCCACCCGGCGAGGGCGCGGATTGTACGGCAGAGCTCCTTTTGTGCACAGCCCCCGTTGACACCCATTCGCCACTCAAGTACCTTGCGCACCCAAGGTAGCTGTTTAAATCATGGACCTCACCGAAAAACTCGTTCCACTGCGCAAGGGCCTGCTCGAGTTCGTGATCCTCAAGATCGTGGCCGGCGACAAGGTCTATGTCGCCGACATGCTCAAGTTGCTCGGCCCCACGGAGTTCGCCACCCAGGAAGGCACGCTCTACCCGTTGCTCAGCAAGCTGCGCCGCGAAGAGCTGGTCGACTACGAGTGGCAGGAGTCCGAGGCCGGCCCGCCGCGCAAGTACTACAAGTTGACCGCCAAGGGCCGTACACAGCTTGCCGCGCTCAACGATTACTGGAAGAACCTGAACCGTACCCTCGCCGATTTTGGGAATTAAGCCATGCAAAAAGTGGTCAGCATCAGTCTCAATGGGAACTCGTACCAGCTCGAAGAACCGGGCTACGAGGAGTTGCGTGTCTACCTGGAGCGTGCCGAAGCGCGCCTGGCGGACAGCCCGGATCGTGCCGAGGTCATGGCGGATCTCGAGCAGGCCATCGGCGAGAAGTGCCGCGCCCTGCTCGGACCCCACAAGTCGGTGGTGAGCGCCGCCGAGGTCTCGGGAATCATCCGCGAGATGGGGCCGGTGGAGTCTCCCGACGGCAAGCCCGCCGACGCCGGCTTCGCCCCCGGCGCCGCGCCCGGCGCCTCGACGACTCCCGGTCTGCACCCGCGCAAGCGCCTGTTCAAGATCCGCGAAGGCCAGATGTGGACCGGCGTCTGCAACGGTATCGCCGCGTACATCAACGTCGACGTGACCTGGGTTCGCATCGCGGTGGCGTTGTTGACGCTGTTCTCGGGCGGCGGCGTCTTCCTCGTGTACCTGGTGCTCGCCTTCATCGTGCCCTATGCGGACACGGCCGAGGATCGCGCCGCGGCCTTCGGCATGCCGTTCAACACCGAAGAACTGATCAAGAGCGCAAAAAAAAACTTTGAGGAGTTCGGGGACAAGTACCGCTGGCGCCGCGAGTGGCGACGCCAGCAGCGGCACTGGAACCGCCAGTTCAAGCACATGAACGAGCAGCTGCGCGTGGCCACGGCCAATGCGGCGCCCGCGATGAGCCAGACCGCGCGGGCCATCGGCAGCGTGTTCGTGCCGATCGCCGCATTGGTGGGCGCAATCGTCTTCGTCGTGTGGATCCTGGCGCTGCTGTCACTGGTCACGCAGCACACGATCTTCGGCTGGGCGCTGCCCCACAACATCCCGCTGTGGGTCGGCATCCTGCTGTTGTTCATGGCGTACTCCGTGGTCGCCGCGCCGCTGCGCGCGATACGCCACGGCGGACAGAACGCGGCCGGCTACCACCCGGGCTGGAACGTGCTGCACAGCCTCATGTGGATCGGGTTCACTGCGCTGCTGTTCTGGGTTGCCTACACGTTTTTCCCGGGGGTGCGCGAACTGGTCGACCAGCTGATGTGGGCGGCGAACCTCACGGTGAGCACCATCTCGGAGACGATTGTTTGAAGGCGCTCGAGACCGTCACGGTAGAAACCGGCCCCAACCCGAGATACACGATCATCTGGATGCACGGCCTCGGCGCCGACGGCCACGACTTCGAGCCGTTGGTACCGGAACTCGTCGTCGCGACCATGCCGGCGCTGCGCTTTTTGTTCCCGCATGCGCCGGTGCGCCCGGTGACGGTGAACAACGGGTACCCGATGCGCGCCTGGTACGACATCGCCGGCATCGACCGACACTCGGCCGAGGACAGCAAGGGCATCGCCGAGACCAGCGACTCCATCGCCGGGCTGATCCATCGCGAACACGCGCGCGGCATCGACAGCGCGCACATCCTGCTGGCCGGCTTCTCGCAGGGCGGCGCGATGGCGCTGCACCTGGCGACCCGACATCCCGACAAGTTCGCGGGCGTGATCGCCCTGTCCTGCTATCTACCGTTGGCGCGCGAGCTTTCGAAGACGCGCAACAGCGCCAACCAGTCGACGCCCATATTCATGGCGCACGGCACGCTGGATCCGGTGGTGCCGTACATGCTCGGCGATGAATCGCGCCAGCTGCTCGAAGCCGCGGGATTCTCGATCGAGTGGCACGCCTACCCGATGCCGCACTCGCTGTGCGAGCCGGAGGTGGCCGACCTGCGCTCGTGGCTCGCGCGCGTGTGTGTCACGCGCGCGAGCTGAGGCACGATCACTTCGGCGCCTCGCCCTCGATTGGCGCGTTGTCCGGATTCGCGATCACTTTCATCACCACGCGCCGGTTGTTGGCGCGCCCTTCCGCGGTGTTGTTGTCGCTCACCGGTTGCGTCTCGCCATATCCCTGCGCGGTCAGCCGCGATGCGTCGACGCCCTGCGATATCAGGTAGTCGCGCACCGACTCGGCACGGCGCTGCGAAAGATCCATGTTGTAGGCATCGGCGCCGCGGTTGTCGGTGTGCCCTTGCAACTCCACGCGCACGAGCGGGTGGATTCGCAGATCGTCCGCGACTGCCTTGAGAATCGGCAGCGAGGAAGGCTTCAGGCTCGCCGAGGCTGTCTCGAAGTCCACGCCACGCAGGATCACAGGCTCGCGCGGACAACCTCTTTCATCGACGACCGTGCCCGCCGGCGTCCCGGGACAACGATCGGCCGTATCAGGCACTCCGTCGCCATCGGAATCCGCGGGAGGCGGTGGGGGTGGCGGGGGCGGCGGTGGTGGCGGCGCAGGCTGTGGCGGTGGCAGGACGGGCGGCGGCGGTGAGCCGGAACCGCCGAAATTGAAGACGAAGCCCAGGTTCGCGATCAGGTCGCCATGTTCGTCTTCGATCCGGCCTTCTGCCCAGTCGTGTCGGTATTTGATCTCGGGCCGCAGCTGGAAGACGAAACCGCCCGGGCTGCCCTGACCGAAGTTCATCATGAGGCCGAAACCTATCTGCCCGAAGGGTCCGTATTCGCCGTCGAAGTCGTACTTGTTCTCCAGGTAGCCACCCCCGAGCGTCAGGTAGGGATGGACCAGGCTGCTCCTGTGCACGACCCAGAGAGAGTCGAGCGAATAGGCCGCCTGAGTGCGCTTGAATCCCGACTCGGTGAGCTCTCCATACAGGCCATTGACCTCGAGGCTCAGGTATTCGGTCAGGTGCCTGCCGATTCCGAGCCCGTAGTGCTCGCCGTCCTGGCCCAGGCGATCAGTATCTGGCCAGGTCCAGCCGAACTGCGGGTTGATGTAGGTCTTGCCGGTTTCGTCGGCATGAGCCGCGCCGACAAGGGCGATGCTCACGGCCAGCGGGAGCGCGGAAAGATGCAGAAGACGTCGGTTTGGCACGACCACTCCTTGGCGTTGACACGATTGTGCGGACCAGCCGCAACCTAGAGACCGCGCCGCGCGGCTTCCATCGGACTTTCGTCCACGGAACTCCGCGCGCTGCTACGTTTCCCTAGGTTTTCCGCAATGCGAATGCGAGTGGTTAGACACGCGCGCCGCGCGCGTTGCGACGCGGCAACGACTCAGCTCTTGCGTGGCCTGACCTGCTTGACGAACTTGAGCAACGAGCCGACCTGGCTTTCTTCGCCGCCCTCGACGATGAACACGTCCGTTCCGTCCTGGTCGACGCGCACCGGCGTCGGCGCTGCGCTGAACTTCGCGGCCTGCAGTCGACGATACGCGTCTGCGAACTCGGTGGCCTCGGCCTCGTTGTCCCAGGCGGTGCGCAGCAGCAGCAGCGTCGCGTCCGAATCCTTGCGCTTGAACACCGCGTAGCGATCGCCGCCCCAGCCGGCCGACGCGGATTCCGCGTCCTTGGCGAGGCCCTGTTCCTTGAAGATGATCCGCCACTGGAATTCCCCGAGCACGTCGTCGTCGAGCAACTCCCAGTCGCGCAGCGCCTTCACCTTCGCGAATTTCGGCCACGCGAACACCACCGGCGCCTCGCGCGCCAACCACTTGTCGGGATGGAGGATGTGCTCGGTCGATTGCGGCGGGTACTCGGTGTAGGCCTTTTCCACGGCGGGCCAGCCCTGGTCGTGCACGGAGTGCACGAAACTCATGCCCTTCAAGTACACACCGATCATCGATTCCATGATGAACGCGGGGATCTCGTCCGCGGCGGCGACGGCGTTCTTGAAATCGGATCCGAGCATCTTCTCGGCCTCCGGATTCTTGATGGACGCGCGCAACTGGTCCATGTTCACGTTGGCCATCTGCGCGACCATCATGCCCATCATGTCGCGCGTCGGTGGCTTGCCGCTCATCTTCTGCGCCATCCACAGCGACATCACGTACGTCGCCTCGCCTTCCACCAGCGCGCTGCGCGCGATGTCCGCGTCCGAATTGCGCGCGCGGATGTGGTCGCTCTGGTCCCTGGCCATGTAGCGCTGCAGCTCGAAGTACTGGTCCTGCAACGCGTGGTACAGCTCGTGCGAATACATCACGCCCATCATCATCTCGGGCATGTCGTTCATCAGCACGAAGAAGCTCTTCTTCTCGGGGTCATAGTAGGCGCCAACCTGGGACGTCATCACCGTGGACATCATCCCGGAGAAATCCTCGATCAGCGGACCGCGGTACAGGCCGAGTGCACGCACGATGTGGCCGTAGTGCGCACGCAGCGACTCGGGTACCTGCTCGTTGAGTTCGCGCGACACGTATTCGCCGAATTTCTCGACGGACTGCGACTCGACGTGCACCGGCTGTTTGAAGTCGAGGCCGCGGATCTGCTCGAGGTCCCTGGCGATCTGGTCGGCGACGGCCTGGGCTTCAGGCGGCGGGCTTGTCGCGGGAGCCGGCGTGGGTTCGGCGGCGGGCGCGGGCTTCGACGGGATGGTTTCCGAACGGGCAATTCCGGCGACCAGGAAAACCGCGAGAACCACGCGATACACAGTGCTCGAACTCATGCTTCTCCCTTGTCCGGAATGGCAGGAACTCCTGCGCCGAAGGTGCCGCACAGCCTACGCGTTTTGGGATTCCCGGGCTAAGGTCCGCGCCATCAATGCGCCCACCGGAGCGAGTGATTGACATTACGACTGTTCTCGAAATAACGTACGCCTCCATGAAGACACCCGAAGTCATCCAGGCGCTCGGGGCACTCGCCCACGAGCACCGGCTCGCCATCTATCGACTGCTCATCGAACAGGGACCAGCCGGTCTGGCCGCCGGCGCGATCGGTGAGCGGGTCGGACTTGTCCCCTCTTCGCTCAGCTTCCACCTGCAAGCCCTGAACCGCGCAGGACTGATCACACAGCTGCGCGTCAGCCGACAACTGATCTACAGCGCCGACTACACCGTAATGAACAGCCTCGTCGGCTATCTCACCGACAACTGCTGTGCTGCCTCGGTCCAGGGCTGCGAAGCGGCCTGCTCACCCGCGCGATCCCCGAAAGTGACTCGGCGCAAGAAGGCCGCATAGGACAGGACATGACCCGCGCACTCACGATCACCAGCAAGCCGGGGCTCGCGGCTGCCAGGAGAATCCTCGAGGCCGCGCAGCTTCCAACCGAAGACCTCACTGAGGCTCACTGCGAAGGCTTCTTTTTTTCCGGACCAGCAATCGCCCCGACCGGGCTCGTCGGACTCGAGTTGTATGGCGACGTGGCGCTGCTTCGTTCTCTCGTCGTGAGTTCCGATCACCGCGGGAGCGGAGCAGGCACCGCACTGTTGCGGCACGCCGAAGACCATGCGCGCTCGCAAGGCATTCGAACGCTGTACTTGCTGACGACCACCGCCGAACCCTTCTTCGTCAAGCATGGCTACCGGCGCACGGCACGCGAGTCCGCACCTGCGGCGATACGGGCGACGCGGGAGTTTGCCGGCATCTGCCCATCAAGCTCCGCCTTCATGTCTCGCAAACTGTAGCGGAGCCATCGGTGACTGAACGACCGTTCAACGTCCTGATCCTGTGCACCGGCAACTCTGCGCGAAGCATCCTGGCGGAGGCGCTCGTGAATCACTGGGGTCGCGGACAGTTTGTCGGCTACAGCGCCGGCAGTTCGCCAAAAGGACGCGTGCATCCCTTTGCTCTCGAGTTGCTGAGACAGATGAAGCTGCCGACAGAAGGAATGCGCTCGAAGAGCTGGGACGAGTTTGCAAAGCCGGGCGCGCCGCCGCTCGACTTCGTCTTCACTGTTTGTGACAACGCAGCAGCGGAAGCGTGTCCCGTGTGGCCGGGACAACCGATTACCGCCCATTGGGGCATCGCCGACCCCGCAGCCGTCGAGGGCTCCGACACCGACAAGCGGCTTGCCTTTCGGCAAGCGTTTCACGAGCTTGAAAGCCGAATCAAGATCTTCACCAGCCTGCCGATGCGTTCACTTGACCGCGCGATGCTGCAGCAGCGCCTGCAAGAGACAGGCACCGAAGTCGTCGCGAGTTGCAGGGTGCCTGGATGACGAATCAATCAGCGAACATCGCCGAACTGCTCAATCGCGAGTGTGACTGTTCCCCGACAGACCTCGGCTCACTACACGCGCGCCTGGATGACTCATTGAGGCATCGAGGCAGCCGCATCCCGCTGCTCGAAAGCCATCCGCACCTGTTCTCCGCGACGCCGGTCTTCATCGACCCGGCACATGTCAACGAGATGGCCCGAGTCATCGCCTCCGTGGACACGGTCGTCCAACTGCCGCGGTACCGCGATGCCGTGTTGTCAACCGCACCGGGGATAGCCCGCATGGACCGCAAGTCATCCGGCGTGTTCATGGGCTTCGACTTTCACATGTCGCCAACCGGCCCGAAGCTGATCGAGATAAACACCAACGCCGGCGGTGCGCTGCTGAACATCGAACTGCATCGCGCCCAGAAGTCCTGCTGCGGTGTTGCCGACGAGTACCTGGCCTCGCGGCCGAGCGCCAGCGACCTCGAGAACGAAGTCGTTTCGATGTTCGAGCGCGAGTGGATTGCGGCGCGCGGGAGCGAGCGACTTCGCACAATCGCCATCTGCGATACCGCACCTCGTGAGCAGTTTTTGTACCCGGAGTTCCAGCTTGCGAAGATGCTCTTCGAGTCCCGCGGCTACGTCGCGCACATCGTCGATCCCTCGGAATTCGAAGTTAACGCCGACAAGCTCGAACTGAATGGCGAGCGAATCGACCTCGTGTACAACCGCCTGACCGACTTCTACTTCGACGACCCGGACAGTCGTGCCATCAAGACTGCATACGAGCGCGACCTCGCAGTCGTCACTCCTCATCCGCAGGGACATGCGCTGTACTCCAGCAAGACCAACCTGGCGCTTCTCAGCGACGTGAATGAACTGCGCAGGTTGGGTGCTGCCCAACAAGTCGCTGACACCCTGCTTCGCGGTATACCGCAAACTCGCGAAGTCAGCGGCTGTGAGGATGCGTGGTGGACAGACCGCAAGTCGTGGTTCTTCAAGCCGCGAAACGGCTTCGGGAGCCGGGGAACGTACCGCGGCGACAAGATGACCCGGCGTGTGTTCGCCGAAGTCATGCGCGGGGGCTACATGGCTCAGCAGCTCACACCGGCGAGTGAACGACTGCGCACCGTGTACGGCCAGCGTGAGGCGTACAAGCTCGACGTGCGCTGCTATGTGTATGACGGGAAAGTGCAGCTGATGGCTGCGCGACTGTACCAGGGCCAAACTACCAACTTCCGCACGGCAGGCGGCGGATTCGCGCCGATATACGTCGTCGGTGATGACGGCTGGTCAGCCGCGAGGTATGCCGCCCGGTGAGTCCGGCTCATCGGTTCGAGCCGGCCACAGCCACGCCTTGAACATGTGGCGAGACTGTCTGGATGAGTGGTAGCGGGGGCAGGATTTGAACCTGCGACCTTCGGGTTATGAGCCCGACGAGCTGCCAGACTGCTCCACCCCGCAACCGGTCCCCTCGAACGAGGGGCGCGCATTCTCTGCCAAGCGCGGGCCCTTTGCAAACCCTAAATCGTGCGTCAGCCGATGAGGTGGGCGCAGAGCTGGATCAGCGCATTGGGCATGATCCCGAGCGCCAGCACGGCCGCCGCGTTCAGCGCCAGCACCGCGCGCACGCCCACGCCGCTCGAACGGCCTGCCGGCAGGTCGCCGGGCGGATCGAAGTACATGAGCTTCACGACGCGCAGGTAATAGAACACGCCGACCACCGACATGACGGCGGCGATCACGATCAGCCAGTAATGGCCGGTGAGCCACAGGGCCTGGAAGATGTTGAACTTGGCCCAGAAACCGATGAACGGCGGCACGCCGGCGGTCGAGAACATCAGGAACATCATGATCAGCGCGAGCAGCGGGTCGCGCTTGTGCAGGCCCTTGAACTGCTCGAGGTTCTCGGCTTCGAAGCCGGCGCGGCTGGCGAGGGTCAGCACGCCGAACGAGCCGAGCGTCATGATCACGTAGGCGACGGTGTAGTACAGCGCCGCCTGGTAGCCCTCGGGCGTGCCCGCCACGAAGCCGAGCAGGATGAATCCCACGTTGCCGATGGCCGAGTACGCGAGCAGGCGCTTCAGGCTGGTCTGCGCGATGGCGACGATGTTGCCGAACACCATCGACAACACCGCGAGCGGCGCGAGCATTTCCTGCCAGGCGCTGCCCACGCTGCCCATGCCATGGGTCAGCAGCCGGAACGCGAAGGCGAACGAGGCGATCTTGGGCACGGTGGACAGGAACAGGGTCACGCCGGTGGGCGCGCCGGTGTACACGTCGGGCACCCACATGTGGAACGGCACCGCGCCGAACTTGAACGCGATCGCGACCAC
>DASSRK010000119.1:0-69681 GCA_035701825.1 Steroidobacteraceae bacterium | reverse complement strand
CGCCGCCGTGCCCACCGCCGCGCCCACGCGCAGGCGGCCGGAGGCGTCCTTGCAGGCGCGCGGAAATTCCGTGGCCTTCTGGAAATCCTTGACGGTGATCATGCCGCGCAGTTCCTGGTCGCCGTTGACCACCAGCACCTTCTCGATGCGGTGCTTGTGCAGCAGCAGCAGTACTTCCTCTTTCGGCGCGTTCTCGCGCACCGTGACCAGCCGTTCCTTCGGTGTCATCACCGAGGACACGGGCGCATCGAGCTTCTCCTCGAAGCGCAGGTCGCGGTGCGTGACGATGCCCATGACCTTCGAGCCCTGCACCACCGGCACGCCGGAGATGCCCTTCGATCTAGTTAGCTCGATGACCTGGCGGATGGTCATGTCGGGGGCAACCGTGATGGGATCGCGGATCACGCCGCTCTCGAATTTCTTGACGCGGGCGACCTCGGCGGCCTGGCCCTCGATGGTCATGGACTTGTGGATGATGCCGATGCCGCCTTCCTGCGCCATGGTGATGGCGAGCCGCGCCTCGGTGACGGTATCCATGGCGGCGGACACCAGCGGCAGGTTCAGCTTGATCGCCTTGGTGAGGCGGGTGCCGAGATCGACTTCGCGCGGGAGGATTTCCGAGTAAGCCGGGACTAAAAGAACGTCGTCGAAGGTCAACGCTTCTTCGAGAATTCGCATGGAGGTGTTCGGGGGGTAGCGAACGATGCGGGATTGTACGCATGTGACCCGCGCCGGACAACGTTGGTTAATATCCGGCACGTGAACGACCCGAGATTCCCGGGACTTTTCCCGCCCGATCCGCCGCGCGCCACGCCGGCGCCGCGCCCCGAGCGCGACGTTTACACGGTTTCGCGGCTCAACAAGGAGGTGCGGCTGCTGCTCGAGTCCGGCCTGCCCCTGTTGTGGCTCGAGGCCGAGCTGTCGAACTTCGCCGCGCCCGCCTCGGGTCACTGGTACTTCTCCCTGAAGGACAGCCAGGCCCAGGTCCGCTGCGCGATGTGGCGCCAGCGGAATTCCGCCGTGCGCTTCCGCCCGAAGGATGGCCTGTCGGTGCTGGTGCGCGCGCGTGTCGGGCTATACGAGCCGCGCGGCGAGTACCAGCTCATCGTCGAGCACATGGAAGAAGCCGGCGAAGGCGCGCTCAAGCGCGAGTTCGAGAAGCTCAAGGCGAAGCTGGCCGCCGAGGGTTTGTTTGCCGCCGAACGCAAGCGCGCGTTGCCGGCCGTGCCGCGTCGCATCGGCGTGGTCACCTCGCCCACCGGCGCCGCCATCCACGACATATTGCGCGTGCTGCGCGCGCGCTTCCCGGCCGCGCCGGTGTTGCTGTACCCGACGGCCGTGCAGGGCGCGGCGGCGGTGCCGGAGATCGTGCGCGCCATCGAGGCCGCGTCGCGCCGCGCCGAATGCGACGTGCTGATCGTGGCGCGCGGCGGCGGCTCGCTCGAGGATTTGTGGTGTTTCAACGATGAGCGCGTGGCCCGCGCCATGGCCCGGTGCCGCATCCCGACGGTCGCCGGCGTCGGCCACGAAGTCGACGTGACCATCGCGGACTTCGTCGCCGACCTGCGCGCGCCCACGCCGTCCGCCGCGGCGCTGGCCGTCACACCCGACAAGGCGGCCTGGCTCGAATCGCTCGCGCTGCTGCTGAACCGCTTCGGCGGTGCCATGGGCCGCTACCTGCGCGGCCAGCACCTGCAGTTGGGCGGGATGGCGCAGCGCCTGCAGGTCTCCCACCCGGGCGCGCGCCTGCAACAGCATGCGCAGCGCCTCGACGACCTGGAGCTGCGCATGCGGCTCGCGCTGCGCGCCGGCGTGCTGGCGCAACGCCAACGCCTCGAGACCCTGTCCACGCGCCTGTGGCGCGAGAACCCGCGCCATCGCCTCGAGGCGCTGTGCGCGCACGCGGCCACGCTGCGCCAGCGCCTGGTGAGCCTGTTCGGCGCGCGGCTCGGCTCGCTCGACCAGCGCCTCGCGCTCGCGGCACGCACGCTCGATGCGGTCAGCCCGCTCGCGACGCTCGGCCGCGGCTTCGCGGTGGTGAGCCGCCGCGCCGACGGCGCGCTGCTGCGCGACGCCGCCGACGCGCCCGCGGGAACCGAGATCGAGGCGCGGCTGTCGAAGGGACGTCTGCGTGCGCGCGTCACCGAACAGCTCGAGGACCGGGATGACTAACTATCGCGCGGCCCTGGCGGCCGCGGCACTGCTCACGGCGGCACCCGTGCCCGCCGCGCCGGCCGTTGCCGCGAGGACCTTCGTCGCGCCGCGCGTCGCCGCGGTGCCGGGCGGCGTGGTCACGTTCCCCATTCCCGGCGCGCCGGACGCGCGCCCGGCCGCGACCTTCGAGGGCAAGCCGGCCTTCGTGGCGCGGCAGAAGGATGGCTGGCTCGCCGTGGTCGGCATTTCGCTCGACACCGCGCCGGGCGAACACCAGGTCGAAGTCACGCTGCCCGGCGGCGCCGCTCGGCCGATGAAATTCACCGTGGTGCCCAAGCAGTACCGGGTGCAGGAGCTCAAGGTGCCGCCCGGGCAGGTGAACCTCTCGCCCGAGAACGAGGCGCGCGTGAAGCGCGAGAGCGAGAAGCAGCGCGCCGCGCTCGATTCGTTCAGCGCCATCGTCCCGCCGACGCTGCGGTTCCGGCAGCCGGTGCCGGGGCCGCGCTCCAGTTCCTTCGGACTGCGGCGCGTATTCAATGGCGAGTCGCGCCGCCCGCACGGCGGCATGGACATCGCCGCGCCCACGGGCACGCCCATCCTCGCGCCGCTCGCCGGGCGCGTGGTCGACGTCGGCAGCTACTTCTTCAACGGCAACAACGTCATCGTCGACCATGGCCAGGGCGTGCTCACCATGTACTGCCACCTGTCGAAGATCCGCGTGTCCGTCGGCCAGGAGCTCGACACCGGCGAGGTGATCGGCGAGGTCGGCGCCACGGGGCGCGTCACCGGCCCGCACCTGCACTGGGGCGTGTCGCTGAACGGTAGTTGGGTGGATCCGGCGCTGTTCCTGGCGCCGCCGCCGCAAAAGAAGAAGCCCGCGCAGTAGTTCAACCGCGTGGCGGCGCCGGCGGAGTCCAGGAACGCTGGCGATACACGTAGTCCTTGCCGGCGCCGGCTTTCTGGTGACAGGCCGCGCAATGCTCCGCGCCGGCGGGCGCGATCAGCGTGCTGCCATCGGGACGATAGCTGGCGAATTCCCACTCGCCCGCGCGGTTTGCGCCGTAGGCCGCGCCGAACCCCGCGCCACGGCGCATGACATCGATGTGCGCGATCTCGCCCTTGACGGGCTGCCCCTGGGCATCGCGCACCAGCTGGTCCTCGCCGTCGCGCTGCGGATGGGCGAACTCCATCAGGATCACCGCGCCGTCCGGGAACTGCGTGCCCTCCGCGCTCGACGCGGATGCCGCGAGCTCGTTGCCGTACACGGTGGTCAGCCCGAAAGACGCCTGGTCGAGGGTCGCACCCAGCTGGCGGAACTGCGTGGCATATCCGCGCGGAAAACCTACGCGGTCGACGCTGGACACGCTGGCCATCGCCGCCACGGGATCCGGGTGGGCAAAGTCGCGATGGATGCGCCATGTGCCGTTTTCCTTTTTCCAGACGAGCAGGAACTGGCCCCGACCCGCTTCCGCGCGGTTCGGGCCGAATGCGATGTAGCTGCCGGTCTCGAACCGCAGCCGCCCCTCGCCTTCGACCTCGTCCGTGTGGCGCACGACGTCCGTGAGGCCGTTCGCCAGTGCCGCCCGCCAGAAACCCGTGATCGCTGCGCGTCCCGCGATCACCCGCGGCGCGCCGGGGACGCTCAGGCGCGCGTTCTCGGTGAAGAGTGCGCCGACGGCGGCGGGATCACCCCGTTGCAGCGCCGCGCTGAGGGCCCTCGATTGCGCTTCGATGGCTTCGCGGGCGGCGTCCGGGTAAGCGGCCGCCGCGGTTCCGAGGAACACGGCGAAGGAGGACAGGATGAGCGCGATGCATATCAGGCCGGGCGTTTTCATGCCGCGCATTGGGCGCGCCGCACGTCGCGAGCGGTAGCGCTTTGCGACCAGCCCGCCCCCGCGCACGACGAACCTCGCGCGGCGCGCGACGAAGCGCGGGTCAATCCCGCGATTCCAGCTGCTGCCGCAGCTCCTTCAGGTAGCCGGGGCTGGCATCCAGCCGCTGTCCACTGCGCAACACCACCACCGGATCGTGATCGCGGTCGGCCGTGAACTCGCGCACCCGCTGCCAATTGACCAGGCGCGAGCGGTGGATGCGCACGAAGCCGGCAGCCTTGAGCCTGCGTTCCATGTCGCCGAGCGTGCCGCGCACCAGGTGCTGCTCCTGTGCCACGTGCAGCCGCACGTAGTCGCCCCAGGCCTCGACGAAGTCGATCTCCGCCGGGCGCAGCACCAGCACCCGTTCGCGCTTCCTGACCAGCACGCAGGCATCGTCGCGCGCGCCGCTGGCGCGCAACAGGCCGGCGTACTGCCGTTCCAGCGTGCGCCGCGAGCCGCCGGCCAGGAAATCGCGGGCGCGGGCCAGCGCCTTCTGCACGCGCTCGGTCCCGAACGGCTTCAGTAGATAGTCGAGCGCCTCGGCCTCGAACGCCTGCAGCGCGAAGCGGTCGTGCGCGGTGACGAAGATCACCACCGGCATCTGCTTCGCGCCCACCGCCGCCAGGACTTCGAAGCCGGTCATCCCGGGCATCTGCACGTCGAGGAACAGCAGGTCGGGACGCTGCTCGTGGATGGCCGCGACGGCGGCGTGCCCATCGGCGCAGGGCGGCAAAAGCCGCAGGTCGGGCTCCGCGCGCAGCATGCGTTGCAGCCGCTGGCGCGCCAGCGGCTCGTCGTCGACCACCAGCACGGTGAGACTCACGGCTGCGACGCCGGGATGCGCAGCCTCACCACCAGGCCCGCACCGTGGAGCAGCTCGAACGCCTGGCGGCCGCCATACAGCCGTTGCAGCCGCGCGCGTGTATTGGCGAGGCCGATTCCCTGCGCGCGCGGCGGCATCCCGGGCGCGAGGCCGGGTCCGCTGTCCGCCACTTCGACCTGCAGCACGTCGCCTTCCCGGCGGGCGCGCAGCGTCAAGGTGCCAGGCGCCGAAGTCGCCGCGATGCCGTGCTGGATGGCGTTCTCCACCAGCGGCTGCAGTACCAGGCTGGGCACGCTCACCTGCAGTGCGTCGGGCGCGATGTCCCATTCCACGCGCAAGCGTTCGCCGAGCCGCATCTGCTCGATCTCCACGTAGCCGCGGATGAAATCCAGTTCCTCGGTGAGCGGCATTTCCTGGCGCGTGGAGGAATCCAGCACCTGCCTCAACAATTCGCCGAGGCGCACGATGAGCTGCTCGGCGAGCTTCGGGTTCGCATGCACCAGCTCCGCGATCGAGTGCAGCGAATTGAAGAGGAAGTGCGGGTTGAGCTGGCTGCGCAGCGCCTCCAGCTGCGCCTGGTGCAGCATCGACTCGAGCTGCAGCGTGCGTACCTGCCGGTCACGCGCCTCGCGCCAGAACGTCATCGCGTGCCAGGCGAGCACCAGCCCCGTGTAGACCGGCAGATTGACGCCGGCGACGCGCACCACCTGCGTCAGCCACGCCGCCGTGAACGGCACCGGCAGCTCCTCGCATTCCCCGACGCACAGGTGCAGCGATGACACCGCGTAGCCGACCACGTGCGCGACCTGCGGCGCCAGGAAGATCGCGAGCAGCGCCCCGAGCACCAGGCCGGCCACGCGCAGTCCCACCCGTTGCGCACGCAGGCGCCCGCACCACCATGCGACCGCGGGCAATAGCACCCACCACGACAGCCAGTACACGGCCTCGGCGGCGAACGCGCGCCGCCACGGCGTCACGTAGCCCGCGAGGTAGAGCTGCGAGGCGAACACGCTGGACAGCAGCAGCCAGATGCCGGCATAGGCCAGCCACCGCAAGCGGCGATGCAGGATGAAGGGCGCGGCATCCACGCGCGCACTGTAGCCGGAAAATTCCCGGGTGGAAGAAATCGGGGTGACACCTGTCACCCCGCAACTTCAGAACTTCATGCGCACGCCCGCGTACCAGCGCCGCCCGATGGCGTCGTAGGTCCCGGCGTCGGTTTCCGTCCCCGTCACGTCCCCCGGCAGTCCCGAGATGATCGGCGGCGGCTCGGTGTCGAACAGGTTGTTGGCGCCGACGAACACCTGGTAGGTATCCGAGGGCTCGAACCTGAGCTGCAGGTCGACGTAGCTCCTCGAACTCACGCCGGCCGCGCCGCGCGGCAGGTCGAAGGCCGCGAGGAACTGGTCGTCGAGGTCGGCCGCGGAGAGGTAGGTGGTCTCCACCGTGACGCCGAACTTGTTCCAGTCGTAGCCCAGCGCCAGGTACGCGCGATCCTTCGAATCGCCCACCTCGCCGGCCACGTAGTCCTTGTCGCCGCCGTCCAGCGGGATGATGTAATGGTCGAGCACGTGCGTGTACGACAGGTTGGCGTTGAGCTTGCCGGGGCCCACCTCCTGCGAGTAGCCCACGGTGAGGTCAACGCCCTCGGCGAATTCGCCACCCGCGTTGGTGATGTTGGCATCGAGGAACTCGATGGAGCCGGCATTGTTGGCGCCCACCGCATTCGGGCGCCGGTGCACGAACTCGCACAACGACGTGTCGCCGCCGCCATAGCACTGGCTGAGGATGAAGTTGCGATCGCGCAGCGTGATGGCATTGCTGATGTCGATGCGGTAGTAGTCGACGGTGAAATTGAAGCGGTCGAGCACCGCCACGTCCTTCGGTTGAATCACCGCGCCGATCGTCCAGGAGTTGCCCTCTTCTTCCTCGAGATCCGGATTGCCGCTGTCGAAGCCGGAAATGCCCTGCACGTCCGCCTGGGTGAGCGCGAACGCGCCGTTGCCCTGGGTCGGATCGTTGATGTTCTGCAGCACTCCAGGCGCCGCGAGGCAGGCCACGGAAATCGGATCGGTACCGGTGGCCGTCACGCCGATGCAGGGATCCTGCACGCCGGTCGGGAAGGTCTGGCTGGGCGGTGAATACAGCTCGTTGATGTTGGGTGCGCGGGTCGAGAGCGCGCGGATCACGCGGAAGCGCAGCGCGCTGATCGGCGCCCACTCGAAGCCGCCGTTCCAGCTCAGCGTGTTGCCCACCGTGGAGTAGTCGGACGCGCGCACCGCCGCGCGCAGCGACAACTGTTCGGCGAAGGGCTTGTCCGCGAGCAGCGGCACGTCCGCTTCCACGTAGGCCTCCTTAACGTCGAAGTCTCCCTGCGTCGGCGGAATGGCGTTGCCGGCGTTGAGGCCGGCCTGGGTGAGCGCATCGAACTCGCTGGAGCTGAACTCCTTGCGGTACTCGAGGCCCGCGGCGATCGCGAACGGACCGGCGGGCATGTCGAACACCTCGCCGGTGGTGTTCAGCCCGATCACGCGCTGCGAAGTGAACGTGGCCAGCGACCCCGGCGCGGCGATGTAGTCGCGGGCCGCGGGCGTGATGGAATTGAAGCCGAACACGTTGACCGGCACGCAGCCCTGCAGTCGCGCGTTCGGATCGCGGCAGATGGCCTCGGTGGTGTCGCCGTCGTTGTCCACGTCCTGCACGTCCGCGATGGACTCGAGCGCATTGCGGAAGTTGAGCACGTTGACCTGGCCCGAGGTCACCTGCGCTTCCTTGGTCTGGCCGAAGGCATAGAACGCCTCGTAGTGCCAGCGGTCCGAGGCAAAGGTTCCCTGCAATCCGCCGACCACGCGGAAGGTGTCGCGCCTGACATCGAGCGTGCGATTGCCGAAGTCGATGAGGCGCTTGGTGAAGTAGAAATCGCGCAGGCCGTCGCCGTCGTTGTCCTCGCTGTTGTCGAACACCTCGTCGGGCACGAGGGGATTGCGCACCAGCGTCCCGTCCACGTCGAATTCCTCGGGCACCTGGCCGCCGGTGGCGGGATAGATGTCTTCCGCGCCCAGGCCGAACGGCTCGATGGTGGAGCTCGATTTCGAGGAGGCATACGTGCCTTCGAAGAACACGCCGTGGTTCTCGGTGAAGTCGAAACTGCCGCGCCCGGCGAACAGGTAACGCTCGACCGGCACCGCGATGGTGCGGAATTGCGAGCGGTTGAAGCCGGTGGCCGCACCCGCCTCGCCATTCGTGTCCCACGGGATGACGTTGCCGTTGGCGTCGTAGCTGAACGAATCGTAGGTGTTGGGGTCGACGCCCGCCGGCAAGGTGTTGGTGAAGAAGCGTCCCTGCGGCGCGAAGCTCGAATAGAACGGACGCGTGACGTCGAACAATTGCGCCGGGTCGCCGGTGACCCCGGCGCCCGTCGATATCTGGTCGACGGCCGAACGCTTGCGATCGACCGACCGCACCTCGCCCTGCTTGGTGTAGCCGACGTGCGCCATGATGTTGCCGCGCCCGTCCTCGGTGTTGGTGCCGAAGGTGAGTCCGATCTGCGTTTCCTGGTCGTCGCTGTCGGGGGTCGCGCCGTACTGGCCGTCGAAGGTGAGGCCCTCGAAATTCTTCTTGTAGATGATGTTGACCACGCCGGCGACCGCGTCCGACCCGTACACCGCGGAGGCGCCGCCGGTGAGCACGTCGATGCGCTCGATGAACTGCGCGGGGATGGTGTTGAAGTCGACCGCGGCGCTGCCCGGATTGCCGGAGACGAAGCGCCGCCCGTCCACCAGCGTGAGCGTGCGATCGATGCCGAGGTTGCGCAGGTCGACGGTGGCGACGCCCACGCCCGAGGTGAGGAACGCGGAGTTGCTGCGGCTCAGGGTCGGTGTGCCGATGGTGGGATTCTTCAGCAGCAGGTCCTGCGCGTTCACGGTGCCGGTGTTCTGGATGTCCGCGGCGCTGACCGACTGGATGGGCGAAGGCGAGGTGAGGTTCGGGCTGAGGATGCGCGAGCCCGTGACCACCACCTCTTCCATCGGTTGGGACTCGCCGGCCGCCGGGTCCTGGTCCTGGGCGTGCGCGGGTCGGGTGAGCAGCGCCGGCGTGGCGCTCACCAGGAGTGCCAGGCGAACCGCGCGTGAAATGAGTGAATGCTTCGACATGACGGACCCCTCCATGGGTTGTGCGTCGGGTATGCGGCGAAGGTACTCCGCGCACGCGCCGGCTGCGCCGCGGACGCGACGAAGCGACTGGGCGACGGGAACGGCGGAAAACCGCGGCGAAACAACGGGTCGCGCGGCCCGGGTAGTTAGGGCAGGACGTTGCTGTCGCGCGAACGAGACGACGGGGCCCGGGTGACTGGACGGACCGCCTACACGGCGGGCGGAATGCGCCGACGAAAAAAAGGGGGACGGGCGCGAACGCCCGTCCCCGAGTCACTCACTCACCAATTCATGTTGAGCGTGTACTTGCCGTTGGTGGCGCCGGTGCCGCCACTCCAGTACACCACGCGCACATAGCGCGTGAGCGCGCCGCTGCCGGTGTTGGTCACCGACACGGTATCGGTAAGCCCGGTGCCGCGCTCGCTGCGGCCGATCAACGTGCCGTTGCTGTTGTAGACGTAGAGGTCGTAGTCGGACGAGCTGTTCGGCGTCAACGTGGCCGTGAGCGTGCGACCCGCCGGCAGCGACAACCGGTAGTAGTCGGTGTCGCTGGTGCTGCCCATGGTGCCGTTGATCGTGGTGTTGGCGGTCGAGATGAGCTGCGACGCCGAGCGCGAGTTGTTGGGCTCGATCTCGGCGTTGCCCGGCGGTGGTGGCGGCGGGGTGCCACCGATGGCGCCGTTGACCGCGGCGAGCGCATCGACGATGCCCGACCCGCACTGCGAGCAGGTGGCCGGGAATGGCCGCGCCGTCGACTGCAACAACGACGTCACCTGGTCGGGTGTCAGCGCCGGCTTGGCCGACAGCATCAACGCCACCACGCCCACCACGTGCGGCGTCGCCATCGACGTGCCCTGGTAGAACGCGTAGGTGTCGGAACCCGGCGTCGTGGTGCCGGTGTTCAGCGTCGACAGGATGCCGTTCGAGGCCGAGCTGCGCATGTCGCCGCCCGGCGCCGCCACTTCCACGGTGGTGCCGAAGTTCGAGAAGTACGAACGGCCACCGCTGCGGTTGACCGACGCGACGGTGACCACGCCCGAGCAGTTCGCCGGCGTGTCCTGCGAGGCGTTGTGGTTCTCGTTGCCGGCCGCGACGATGACGCTCGCGCCGCGCGAACGCGCCGAGTTGATGGCGCCCTGCGTGGTGCTGTCGCAGGAGCCGATGCCGCCCAGCGAGATGTTGACCACCTTGGCGGGGTTGGCATTGGCGGGCACGCCGGAGACCGTGCCGCCGGTCACCCAGACGATGGCGTCGGCGATGTCCGAGGTGTAGCCGCCGCACTTGCCGAGCACGCGCGCCGGGACGATCTTCGCGTTGAACGCGATGCCCGCGACGCCCGAGGCGTTGTTGGTCTTCGCGGCGATCGTGCCGGCCACGTGCGTGCCGTGCCAGCTCGAGCCCTCGAATTGCGCCGGCTCGCCGCCGCCGCACTCACCGGCGTTCATCCAGTCGCCGGGATCGCTCGCGTCGCTGTCGCGGCCGTTGCCGTCCTGCGAGACGAAGGTGTCGGAGATGAAGTCGTAGCCCTGCAGTATCTGGCCCGACAGGTCGGCATGCGGCCGGTATCCCGTATCGACGATGCCGACCACCACGCCCGTGCCCGTGGCCTTGTCCCACGCGGCCGGGGCGTTGATGCCGGCGGTCGACTCGAAGTAATGCCACTGCTCGTTGTAACGCGTGTCGTTCGGCGTGAGCACCGCGTGCAACATGCGGTCCGGCTCGGCGTACTCGACGTTCGGATCGCTCGCGGCGATGTCGGCGGCGAGGCGCGTGGCCTCGGCCAGCGACATCCGCCGGTCGACCTTCAGCACCTGCGAGCCCAGCGCCGTCGCGTGCAGGCGCTTCATGGTGACGCCGAAGCGCGCCGCCGGCATGTCGGTGCCGCGCACCTGCGCGTCGACGGCCGCGGCCTTGGCGGAGGCGGTTGCCGCCGCCGGCGTGCTGCGGTACTTGACGATGATGCGATCGGTGAAGCCCCCGTCGGCGGCGGCAGCCGCGAGCGGCGCGAGCAACACGAGACCTGAGACGAGCGCACGCATGCGCACGCCTCCCCTGTGAGATAGGCGAATCATTGGGTATCCCTCTGTTGATTAGGCTGGAGGGGAAGTCGCTGCTGAAGCGAGGTGAGGCGACGAATGCGCGGTTCCGCGTCCGCGGGCGCTTCGGGCTATTGCTGGGTGCATCCTGCACTGCTCCCTGTTCTGACGCCGCGGGCATCGCCGCCGGCGCTCAACTAACTTCTGCAGATTCTTCCCGGGTCGCGAAAGCCATCCCTGGTCGACCTGCGCGTGGACGCAACGCTACGCCTCCCCCGGCGGGAATATCAAGCGCCGGCGGGAACTGTCAGCAAACGGCGCCAGCCTGGCGGAAAACTTGCGTATTGACGCGCAACGGAGTACCCGCGGTCGCGCCCGCGGCTGCGCTAGCTACTTGCGCCCTTTCTTCTTCGGCGCGCGCTTGGCGCGGTCTTTCTTCAGGCGGCGTTCCCGGCGTTCCTTCTGCGAGGTCTTGAGGCCGCGTTTCTCCTTAGGCTTGTCGCCTACGAACGGGTTGACGTCGCTGCGGAATTCCACCGCCACCGGCGTCGCGAACAGGTCGAAGCGCTCGCGGAACACGTTGGCGAGGTAGCGCTTGTACGACTCGGGCACGTGCGCCGCCTGGCTGCCGTGCACCACGATGCGCGGCGGGTTGCGCCCGCCCTGGTGCGCGTAGCGCAGGCGGATGCGCCGCCCGCGCACGATGGGCGGCTGGTGCTGCTCCATCGCCGCCTGCATGCACTTGGTGAGCTCCGGTGTCTTCATCTGGCGCATGGCCGCCTCGTACGCGCGGATCATGGAGTGCGTCAGCTCGCCGACCCCGGTGCCGTGGCGCGCGCTCACGAAATGCAGCGGCGCGAACGGCACGAAGTCGATCTTGAGCGTCAGCAGGCGGCGGATCTCCTCGCGCTGCTCCATCGGGATGTTGTCCCACTTGTTCACGGCCAGGATGAGCGCGCGGCCGCGGTTCAGCGCGAGGCCGAGCACGCTCGCGTCCTGCTCGCCGATCGAATCCTGCGCGTCCACCACCATCACGACGACGTGCGCTTCGGCGATGGCCTGCAGCGTCTTCGACACCGACAGCTGCTCGATCTCGTCGTCGATCTTGGCGCGGCGGCGCACGCCGGCGGTGTCGATCAGCGTGAACTGGCGGCCGTCGCGCTCGAAGGGCACGAGGATGCTGTCGCGCGTGGTGCCGGCGACGTCGCTCGTGATCACCCGCTCCTCGCCGATCAGCCGGTTGATCAGTGTCGATTTGCCCACGTTGGGGCGGCCGATGACGCCGATGCGGATGCGGCCGTCGGCCGGCTCTTCGTCCTGCGGCGGGGGCGCATCGAAGCCCTCGAGCACGAGGTCCATGAGCTCGTCGCAGCCATAGCCGTGGGTCGCGGCGATGGCATGCGGCTCGCCGAGTCCCATCGAGTGGAAATCCGACGCGGCGATCGCGGCTTCCATGCCCTCGGCCTTGTTGACGGCGAGGAACACGGGCTTGCCGGATCTGCGCAGCTCGCGCGCGAAGAATTGATCCTGCGGCGTGAGCCCGGCGCGCGCGTCCGCCACGAAGATGAGCCGGTCGGCCTCGCGGATCGCGTGCTCGGTCTGGATGCGCATCAGCGCGTCCATGCCGGACGGATTCTCGACCAGGCCGCCGGTGTCGATGCACACGTACTGCACCGGCCCGAGCTTGCCGTAACCGTACTGGCGGTCGCGCGTGACGCCGGGCACGTCGGCGACGATGGCGTCGCGGGTCTGCGTCAGCGTGTTGAACAGCGTCGATTTGCCGACGTTCGGCCGCCCGACGATGGCGATGACCGGCAGCACGTGCGAGCCGTCCGCGAGTGACTACTGACCGGCCGCGCCGGTCAGCCGCCGGACGCGGGCGGCGCGGCGGGCGCCTCCGCGGGGACGGGTTCGCTCTTCGCGGCGCGTGACGCGACCGGTTGCGCGCGCAGCGCGCTGATGTCGCCCTCGTCGTCGATCACGTAGAGGGTATTCGCGACCACCAGCGGCGCGTTGGTCACGCGGTCGCCGCTGGCCTTGGCGCGCCCGGCGAGCGTGCCGGTGGCGCGATCGAACCAGTGCACGTAGCCATCGAGGTCGGCCACCACCACGTAGTCGCCGACCACCGCGGGCGCCGACAGGCTGCGGAACTTGAGCGAGTCGTTGCGCCACAGCTCGGTGCCCGTCCGCCGCCGCAGCGCCACGAGCTCGCCGGTCGAGGTCGAGACGTACATCTGGTCGTCGTCGACTTCCACGCCGCGGTAGCTCGACACGTCGCGCGTCCACCAGATCTGGCCCGACTCGAGCGCCAGCATGGCGGCGCGGCCCTGGAAACCGGCGACGAACACGTCGTCGCCCACCACCTTGACCGCAGCGTCGATGTCGTTGAGGCGGTCGAGCTCGGTGCGGCCGTGCGACGGCGACACCGGCGAGTCCCAGACCGTCGCGCCGTCGGCGGCACTGACCGCGAGCACGCGCCCGTTGTCGAACCCGGAGATCACCATGTCGCGCGCGATCACCGGCGAAGCCACGCCGCGCAGCGTGAGCTTCGGGATCTGCTGCTCCGTGGACCAGAGTTCCTTGCCATCCGCGGCTGCCAGCGCGCGCAGCTTGCCGTCGACGGTACGCACCACGATTTCATGCGCGCCCACCGCCGGCGCGGAGAGGATTTCGCCGTGGACTTCCGCGCGCCACACTTCCTTGCCGTCCGCGGCCGACAGCGCAACCACCACGCCCTTGGCCGAGCCCACGGCCACCAGGTCGGTGCTGGCGCCGGTGCCACCGGTCAGTTCCAGCCTGGTCCGCGTGCGCCACAGCTGCTTGCCATTCCTGAGGTCGAACGCCGCCACGTCGCCGTCGTAACCCGCGGCATACAACCGCTCGTTGGCGGTGGCGAGGCCCAGGCCGAGGCGCATCTTCTTGCCACCACCGCCGACACTGGCGCCCCACACGCGCTGCACCTTGATGGTCGGCGACTTGAGCTCGGTGAGCTCGGCCGGCTGGTCGACCTTCTTGCTGCTCTTCTTGTTCGAGTCGCAGGCGGCGAGCGCGAGCATCGCGGCGACGAATACGAGGGCGCGGTACTTCATCGGGTTACCTTCAGGATGTTTCTTCCGTGGCGGCCGGCGGCGTGCCACCCAGGTCGCGGATCTTCAGGTCCAGCAGTTCGGTGTCGACGCTGTCCTTGGCGTCGCCGGTGCGCGCCGCGAGGTATTCACGCAGCGCGCCTTCACGATCGCCCTTGGCGAACAGCACGTCGCCGCGAACGTCGGCCAGGCGCGTGGCGAAATCGCCCGGCTCGTCGACCTTGAGCGTCGCCAGCGCCTCGTCGAACTTCTTCTGCGCCGACTGCACGCGCGCCAGGCGCATGCGCGCCACCATGCGGAGCTCCGGGTCGGAGGCCTTGTCCATCACGGCCTTGAGACTGGCCGCGGCCTTGTCGAGTTCATTCGCCTCGACGTGGACCCGCGCCGCCATGAGGTTGGCGAGCGCCGCGTACGGGGTCCAGGCGTATTCGCGGTTGAGATCGTCGGCGATGGTCAGTCCGCGCGTGCGGTCATTGCGGCCGAAGGCGTCGATCATCTCCTCGTAGCGCGTCGCCGCCGTCTCGGCCTGCAGGTCGCGGCGCTCCCAGTACCACTTCCAGCCGCCCCAGCCGGCCGCGCCGATGGCCACGCCGACCACGATCCACAGACTGTTGGCGCGGATCCATGCCTTGAAGCGTTCGTATTGTTCGGCTTCGTTGTATTCGCTCACGTCGATCTCCTGAGAAACTCATCGACCCGCGCGGTCAATTCCGCCACCGGGTACTCGGCCTGCGTGGATTCGGCGCCGCGCAGCGGCTTGAGCGCGATCACCCCGCGCGACAGCTCGTCGTCGCCGACGATCAGGGCCAGCCGGGCGCCGGACTCGTCGGCGCGGCGGAACTGTGTCTTGAACTTGGCCGCTCCGCAATGGACCACGATGCCGCGGCCCGGGAATGCGTCGCGCAGCTGCTCGGCGAGCTTGAGGGCGGTGCGCTGCGCCACCTCGCCCTGCGCCATGACGAACACGTCCGGCACCGGCGCCGCCGGCAGCTGCCCCGCCAGGCGCGTCAGCTCGACCACCCGCTCCACGCCCATGGCGAAGCCGATGGCCGGGGTGGGCTCGCCACCCAGCTGGGTGATCAGTCCGTCGTAGCGACCGCCCGAGCAGACGGCATCCTGCGAGCCGAGCGCGTCGGTGATCCACTCGAACACCGTGCGCGAGTAGTAGTCGAGGCCGCGCACCAGGCGCGGATTCACCGTGTAGGGGATGCCCAGCGCATCGAGGCCGGCGCGCACCTCGGCGAAGTGCGCCCGGGACTCGGGATCGAGATGCTCGGTGAGCACCGGCGCGTTGGCCACGATCGCCTGGGTGCCGGGGATCTTGCTGTCGAGGATGCGCAGCGGGTTGCCGTCGAGGCGCCGCTTGCTGTCCGCGTCCAACGCGTCGAGGTGCTGGCGCAGGTAGGTGGTCAGCAGTTCGCGGTACGCGCGGCGTGCCTCGGGCGTGCCGAGCGAATTGATCTGCAGCTTGACGCGCGCCAGGCCGAGCAGCTTCCAGAGCCGCGCGAGCAGCGCTATCAACTCGATGTCCACGTCGGGACCGGCGAAACCGATGGCCTCGACGTCGATCTGCGTGAACTGCCGGTAACGGCCCTTCTGCGGCTTCTCGTGCCGGAACATCGGGCCCTGGGTCCAGACCTTGAGGCGCGCACCGCGCAGCAGGCCATTGGAGATGACCGCGCGCACCACGCCGGCGGTCGCCTCGGGCCGCAGCGTCAGGCTGTCGCCGCCCTGGTCGGTGAAGGTGTACATCTCCTTCTCGACCACGTCGGTGTACTCGCCGATGGCGCGCTTGAAGAGATCCGTGTGCTCGACCACCGGCACGCGGATCTCGCCGTAGCCATAGGCCGCGAGCACGCCGGCCACGGTGCGTTCGACGTGTTGCCAGGCGCCGATCTCGGCGCCCATGACGTCTTTCATGCCGGTGACCGGCGGGATGTTGCGCGACATTTCTGGTAGTTAGTGAGTTATTGGCGCGACCGCGCGAGGCTGCCCGAGCGGTTGACCACGAAGCGTGCGCCCTCGCCGTTCACGGCGCTGGCGGGAATCTCGCGAGCCTGCCCGTCGACCTGCACGGCGACCGCGGCGGCGTTGCCGAGTATCACGCGCAGCGGCGGCCGCCCCTCGATGGACTGCACGCTGTTGGCGCTGGCCACGTCGTAGAACAGGCGCGTGCCGGTGGAATCGTAGACTTCCACCCAGCTCTCGCCGTTCAGTTCGAGCGTCAGGCGGATGTTGCGCGCCGGTGGCGGCTCGTCGCGCTTCGGCGGGGCATCGGCCGCGGCCGCCGCGCCATCCACCCCGGGCGAGGGCTTCGCGCCAGGGGCCGCTTCGGCCACGTGCAGGGCCGGGGTCACCTTGGCCGCGATCGCGGGATTCACGGGTTGCGCCGAATCCGCCTGCCAAGAGCCGGCGGGCGCATCGGTCGCCGCGGCCGAAGCCGGGTGGCCGGACTTCGCACTGCCGAGCACCCACCAGATCGCCACTGCCAGCACCAGCGCGCAGCCCAGGCCCACCAGTGGGGAGATCAGGCGGCGCGGGTCGGCGCGGCGCTCGGCGTGCGGGACCTGCGTGAGGTCGGGCGGCGGCGGCTGCGCCTGCCGCGCGAGGTAGGCCTGCACCAGCTCGACGCCGGGCTCGCCGACGAAATCCGCGTAGCGGCGCAGGTGGCCGCGCACGTACACCGACGCGCCGATCTCCGCGAAGCGATCCGCCTCGAGCGCCTCGATCACCTTGACGTCGAGGTGCAGCTTCTCGGCGGTGGCGGGCACGGACAGGCCGGCACGCTCACGACCGGCGCGCAGGCGCTCGCCGATGGAACGCGGCGCGGGAGCTGCGGGTGCGGCCGACTCTTCCATCGATCTCAGGGGCGCTTCAGCGCGCGCGCCTGCGGCGAGTCCGGGAAATCCAGCCGGAGTCTGCGCGAGTATTTTTCCTCGGACAGCCGGTCCTTGGCGGCGCGCGCCACGCCCACGGCGGCCAGCAGCACGTCCGGGTTGGGCTTGAAGGCATTCAGGTAGGTATCGACCACGGCACGTGCGTCGGGGACGCGCGACCGCTCCACGTACAGCGTCGCGAGCTGCACCGTGGCGTCGCCGTAGTTGGGCCGCGCGCGGATGGCGGCGATGAATTTCTGCTCGGCCTCGTCGAGGCGCTTGGCGGAGCGCAGGCAGACGCCGGCATTGGTCAGCGCGACCTCGGGCGTCTGGTAGTAGCGGTTGGCCGCCACGGCGGTGAACTTCTCCACGCCCTCGTCGACGCGGCCGTTCTTGCAGAGATAGACGGCGTAGTTGTTGGACAGGTCCGGCTTGTCCGGCGCGAGCCGCAGCGCTTCGCGGAAGTGCTTGTCGGCGAGCTTGGTCTCGCCGACCCGGTCGTACAGCAGCCCGAGGCTGGTATGCACGTTCGGATCCTTCGGGTTCTGCTCGAGCGCGCGCTCGAGCTTCTCGCGCGCGATCGGCAGGTTGCCCTGCTGCAGGTAGGCGGTGCCGAGTTGCACGTTGTACGCGGCGGCCTGGACTTCCGGCGACGACTCCTTGAGCGGCTTGCCGCCGTCCTTGGTGTGCGTGACGCAGCCAGACATCAGCGCCGCGGCGAACGTGGCAGTGAGAACCGTGCAGAACCTCATGCGCGCACCTGCAGTCCGAAGGTTTTCGAGCCGAGCCGCACGGTGGTGCGGTCGGTGACCTGGCCGGCGAGTTGCCCGCAGGCCGCATCGATGTCGTCGCCGCGCGTCTTGCGGATGGTCACGATGATGTCTCGTTGCATGAGCTCATCGCGGAACCGCTCGATCGCCGCCGGCGGCGAGCGGCGATACTGGGTCCCGGGGAACGGGTTGAACGGGATCAGGTTGAGCTTGGCGGGCTTGCCACGCAGCAGCCTGGCCAGCTCGCGCGCGTGCTCGGGCTGGTCGTTGACGCCATCGAGCATCACGTACTCGAAGGTCACGCTGCGGCCGTTCTGTTCGTCGAGGTAGTGCCAGCAGGCCTCGAGCAGATCGGCGATGTCGTGCTTGCGGTTGATCGGCACCAGTTGGCTGCGCAGCTCGTCGTTCGGCGCGTGCAGCGACACCGCCAGCGCGCAGTTCACTTCCTCGGCGAGCTTGTAGATCTGCGGCACGAGGCCCGAGGTCGACAGCGTCACGCGGCGGCGCGAGATGTCGAAGCCCAGGTCGTCGAGGAAGATGCGGATCGCGGGGACCACGTTGCGGAAATTGGCGAGCGGCTCGCCCATGCCCATGAGCACGATGTTGGTGATGATGCGATCGTCGCCCACCTTCCAGCCGGTCTCCCTGGAAAGCTCGCGAACCGCGAGCCACACCTGTCCGACGATCTCCGCGGTGGAAAGGTTCCGGTTGAAGCCCTGCTGCGCGGTGGAGCAGAAAGTGCAGTCGAGCACGCAGCCCACCTGCGAGGAGATGCACAGCGTGCCGCGGTCTTCCTCCGGGATGTAGACCATCTCGAATGCCTGGTCGTTGCCGCCGGACAGCAACCACTTGCGCGTGCCATCGGAGGCCACCTGCGTCTTCACGATGGTGGGAACCGCGACCTCGGCGCGCGTCGCCAGTTCGGCGCGGAAATCCTTGGCGAGGTCGGTCATCGCCGCGATGTCGCCCTCGCCGCGCTTGTAGATCCAGTGCATCAACTGGCGCGCGCGGAACGGCTTGCTGCCCATCGCGCCGACGAACGCTTCCAGCTCGGCCCTGGGCAGGCCTAACAGGTTGACGCGTTCAGTCGGGGCGATGGCTGTCATGGGATCACCCGCGCGGGCAGATCTCCGTCTCGCGGAAGAAGTACGCGATTTCCTTGGCGGCGGTCTCGGGAGCGTCCGAGCCGTGCACGGTGTTCGCCTCGATGCTCTCGGCGAAGTCGGCGCGGATGGTGCCCGGCGCGGCCTTCTTCGGATCCGTGGCGCCCATGATCTCGCGATTCTTCGCAATGGCGTTCTCGCCTTCGAGCACCTGCAGGAGCACCGGGCCCGAGGTCATGTACTTGACCAGGTCCTTGAAGAACGGGCGCGCGGCGTGCACGGCGTAGAAACCTTCGGCATCACGCTGCGACAGGTGCTGCATGCGCGCGGCGACGACCTTGAGGCCGGCCTTTTCGAAGCGGCTCAGGACCTGGCCGATGAGGTTACGGGCGACGCCGTCCGGTTTGACGATGGAGAAAGTGCGCTCGAGCGCCATGAACGTGATTCCTTGTGGGGACTTAAAGGCGCGCGATTGTACCGGGCGACGGCTCGAATCGCGAGCAAGTTGCTGAAAACTAAGTATTCACGGACGCCGCCGTGGCGGCGACGTATCGGTCGTCGCGGCGGGTGCGCGCCCGGACTAGACGCTGAAGGACTCCCCGCATCCGCATTCCCCCTTGATGTTCGGGTTGTGGAAGCGGAAGGCCTCGTTGAGGCCCTGTTTGACGAAGTCCACGGTGGTGCCGTTGATCAGCGGCAGGCTGTCCGGATCGACGAACACCTTGACGCCCCGGTCCTCGAACACCAGGTCGTTCGCGGCCGAGTCATCGGCGTAATTCACGACGTAGGCGAACCCCGAGCAGCCGGTCTTGCGCACGCCGAGCCGCAGGCCCAGTCCCTTGCCCCGCGAGGCCAGGAAGGTCTTGACGCGATCTGCAGCGGCTTGTGTCAGCGAAATGCTCATTTCGAACCCTGGCGCGCGCTTTCCATGACTGCGCGCAATGCATCTTCGACGATCAACAGCCGGCCGAGTTTCTCGGCCGGGACGGCGAACTTCTCCGCCCAGTCCATCGGGTTCCCCGGAAGCGGATCCCCGACGCGAGCGCCCTCGAGCGTCTCACATAACCAGGCGGCGAGGGCCACAGTATGGGGGCAACCGTACGCGCTGAAACGGGCACTTTTCACACTCCCTGCGGCGATTTCCAGCTCGAAGCGCACCGCCGTTCCATCCGCCTCGCGCCCGGCGCCGCCGGAATGCAGCTGCGCGCGATGCGCGCCATCCGGGGCCAGGGGCGCACGCGGGGCAGCGAGGAAATAGCGTCTCGCCAGCGGGTTCAGAGTGCGTCCCAGCAACGTATTCCCCGACGCCAACGACGAATCCGGGTCGATCGGCCGCTGGGCCAGGGATCCCGGTGACGCACCACCCGCGAGGGCGCGCAGGCGCGCCACTTCGCCCTGGATGGCCGTGGCGGCCGCGTCCACCTCGGCCGCGGTCGAAAACCGCCCGAGCGACAGGCGCAACGAGCTCTGCGCAAGCTCGGCACTGCGTCCCAGCGCGCGCAGCACGTAGCTGGGCTCGCGGCTCGCCGAGCTGCAGGCCGAACCCGTGGAGACGGCGATCTCCGGCAGCCCGGTGACCAGGCTCTCGCCTTCGACGCCTTCGAACGAGGCATTCACCAGGCCCGGCACGCCCTCGGCGTGACGGTCGTTGAAGCGCACGCCCGGGATCGTGGCGAGCTCGCGCGCCAGGCGCTCGGCCAGGTCGCGCGCATGCGCGGCGTCGCGAGCGCCCTGCTCGCGCGCCAGCGCCGCCGCGGCGCCGAGCCCGACCACCTGGTGCGTCGGCAGCGTGCCGGGGCGCAGCCCGCGTTCGTGCCCGCCGCCGAACTGCAGCGGCGCGATGCGCGGCCGCGCCGCTTCGCGCACGTACAGCGCACCGATGCCCTTCGGCCCGTAGAACTTGTGCGCGGTGAGCGACAGGAAATCCACGCCGAGGCCGCGCACGTCGACGGGTAGTTTGCCCACGGCCTGCGAGGCGTCGGTGTGCACCAGCACACCGCGCGCCGCGGCCAGCCGCGCCACCGCGGCGACGTCGTTGACCACGCCGATCTCGTTGTTGGCGAGCATGACCGACACCAGCAGCGTGTCCTCGCGCAGCGCCATGTGGATGGCTTCGGGCGGCACGCGGCCGCTCTCGTCGGGCTCGACCCGCGTGACGGCGAAGCCCTCCTGCTCGAGCTGCCTGCAGGCGTCGAGAACCGACTTGTGCTCGGTCCTCGCGCTGACGATGTGTCCCGCCTGCCCCGCGCGGCGCGCGGCGCGCGCCACGCCGAGCAGCGCCAGGTTGTTAGCCTCGGTGGCCCCGGAAGTGAAGATGATCTCGCGCGGCCCGGCGCCGATCAGCGCCGCCACTTCGGCGCGGGCGCGCTCGACCCGCTCGCTGGCCGCCAGCCCCAGGCCGTGCGTGGCCGAGGCCGCGTTGCCCTGCGCCGCGGGATCCGCGAGGCACTCGGCCATGACCGCGGCCACGCGCGGATCCACCGGGGTGGTGGCGGCGTAGTCGAGGTAGATAGTCACCCGCCGACCTCGTCGTCGTGCGCACCTCCGGCACGACGCCGCTTCTGCTGCACCGACGTCAGGATGCCGCGCAGGATGTTGACCTCGTTCTGGTCCATTTCGCAGCGCTGGAACAGCCGGCGGATGCGGGTCATCAGGTGCGTGCCGCCGGTGGTGCGGTCCTTGAAGTCCACCTCGTCCATGACCTGCCGCAGGTGGGCGTAGAAGCGCTCCATCTCGGCGCCGGGCGCGAGCGGCACGGCGGGCTCGGACAGCGGCCGCGAGCTCGCGGGACTGCCGGCGGCGCGGAACAGCTCGTAGCTGGTGAGCTGCACCGCCATGGCGAGGTTCAGCGACGGATAGTCCGGGTTCGCCGGGATGCGGATCAGCAGGTGCGCCAGCGCCAGTTCCTCGTTGGTGAGCCCGGTGCGCTCGGCGCCGAACAGGATGGCGGCCGGGCCGCGCTCGCTCATTTCGAAGATGCGCTGCGCGGCCTCGTGCAGATCGAGCGCGCGGAAATTCTGGTCGCGCGGGCGCGAGGTGGTGGCGGCTACGAAGCCGGCATCCGCGACCGCGTCCGTCACGCTGTCGACCACGCGTGCGCGCGCCAGCAGGTCGTCGGCGCCCGAGGCACGCGCCACGGCTTCGGGATGCGGAAAAGCCTTCGGGCGCACCAGCACCAGCTCTGACAGGGCCATGTTCTTCATGGCGCGCGCCACCGCCCCGATGTTGCCGGGGTGTGACGGCTCGACCAGCACGATGCGAATGGCGGACAAGGGCATGGCCTGTATCATAGCGGCCCTTTTCAGCAGCCAGCCCCACGCATGCAGCCCCTACTCAACATCGCGGTCCGCGCCGCGCGCCGCGCCGGCGACATCATCGTGCGCGCCATCCCGCGCCTCGACGGCATCGAGGTGCACTCCAAGGGACGCAACGACTACGTGTCCGAAGTGGACCGCATGGCTGAAGCGGACATCATCGAGACCATCCGCCGGCTGCATCCCGACCATGCCTTCCTCGGCGAGGAAAGCGGCGAGACCGGCAAGGGCGACGTGGTGTGGATCATCGACCCGCTCGATGGCACCACCAACTTCCTGCACGGATTCCCGACCTTCGCGGTGTCCATCGCCTGCCAGGTCCGCGGCCGGCTCGAGCACGCCGTGGTGTTCGATCCCATGCGCCAGGAGATGTTCACCGCCTCGCGCGGCGACGGCGCGCAGTGCGAGGGCCGCAAGATCCGCGTCAGCAAGCAGACCACGCTGGAAGGCGCGCTGATCGCCACCGGGTTCCCGTTTCGCGCCGATTCGCCCTGGCTCGATGAATACCTCGCCATGCAGAAAGCGGTGATGACCCGGGCCGCCGGCCTGCGCCGTCCCGGCGCCGCTTCGCTCGACCTCGCCTATGTCGCGGCCGGGCGTGTGGATGGATTCTGGGAACTGGGCCTCAAGCCCTGGGACACCGCCGCGGGCACGCTGCTCATCACCGAGGCGGGCGGCCGTGTCGGCACGCTGACCGGCGACGACTACAAGCAGGGCGGGCACATCGTCGGCGGCACGCCGAAGGTGTTCGCGGCGCTGGTCGCGGCGCTCGCCCCGCACGTCACCGACGCGCTGAAATGAAGGGAGCCGCCCGCGGGCGGCTCCCGTCCCCAACCTTCCGGCGCGCCGCGGACTAGCTAGTCGCCTTGGCGCTGTCGCCGCCCTTGTTGCGCAGCGGGCTCACCCAGTAGCCGTACAGGAAGTACACGGCGATCGCGCCCAGCATGAACTTGGCGAAGAACCAGCGGATGTGCGCCTCGACGCCGATGTAGGCGAGCACGAAGCACGCCAGCACGCCGACCGCGGGCAATACCGGGTAGAACGGCACGCGGAAGTGGCGCTCCAGGTCCGGGCGCTGCTGGCGCAGCCAGATCACCGAGAAGCACACGAGGCCGAAGGCCACCAGCGTACCCACCGAGGTCATGTCGCCGAGGTAGTTGATGTCGAACACGGCCGCCGCCAACGACACCACCACGCCCACGATGAGCGTGTTGATCCACGGCGTCTTGAACCTCGGGTGCACCTTGCCGAGCACCGGCGGCAACAGGCCATCGCGTGACATCGAATAGAACACGCGCGTCTGCCCGAACATCAGCACCAGCACCACCGAGGACAACCCGGCAATCGCGCCAATCTTGATGAGCTTGGCGAGCCAGCCCCAGCTCGGCCCGAAGGTGTCCACCGCTGTGGCCACCGGCGCCGCGACGTTGAGCTTGGTGAAGGACACCACGCCGGTGAGCACGGCCGAGGTCAGCATGTAGAGGATCGTGCAGACGATCAGCGAGCCGAGGATGCCGATGGGCATGTCCTTGCGCGGGTTGCGTGCCTCCTGCCCCGCGGTCGAGACGGCCTCGAACCCGATGTAGGCGAAGAACACGATCGTCGCGGCGCGGATGATGCCGTCCCAGCCGAACTGGTTCTCGACGCCGGTGGGCTCGGGAATGAACGGATGCCAGTTCGCGGTCTTGATGAAGAACGCGCCGACGATGATGAACAGCACGATCACCGTCACCTTGATGGCCACGATGATGTTGTTGACCGTGGCGGATTCGGACACGCCGATCACCAGCAGGATGGTGACGGCCAGCGTGATGAATACCGCCGGCAGGTTGAACAGCGCCGGCACCACGGCGCTGGCCGCGATCGGCAACAGCGAGCCGCTCGGCAACTGCACCACCGAGTGCGCGGGGACGTTCACGACGGTCCCGGCGGCCAGCTCGCGCAGGTGGCTGGTGGCCGGGTCCATGACCTTGGTGGCGGCGGAGAGCGTCGCCTGCGTGTCGGCATTCACGGCGATGTCGAGCGCGTTGGTGAGCGCGAAGCCGCCGGCCTTCGCCGGGTCGAGCACGTCGTATTGCGCGATCGACGTGGTGAAGTGGCCGAGGATGGTGCCGGTACCGTTCGAGAAGAACTGCACCGCCGATCCGTCCGCCAGCGTCGCGGTGACGCCGTTCAGCGTGACCGCGGGATCGGTGAGCGCGATGGACGTCAGCGACGCGACCACCATCTTGCCGTGCGGCTGGGTCATGGCCGCGGGGATGTCGAGTCCTATGTCGTGCAGCAGGCTCACGGCATAACCGGACCAACCGACCGCGACCACCGAGGCCGCCAATGCGTATTCGAGCAGCAGCAGGGCGCCCATGATCCAGGCGCCGAACTCGCCCACCGTCGTGTACGAGTACGTGTACGCCGAGCCGGACACGGGGAGCATCGAGGCGAGCTCCGCGTAGCACAGCCCCGCGAGCGCGCACACCACGCCGGCGATGACGAAGGAGATGATCACCGCGGGCCCGGCGTACTGGGCCGCCGCCGTGCCGGTGCGCACGAAGATGCCGGCGCCAATGATGCAGCCGATGCCGAACAGCACCAGGTGAATGGGCCCGAGCGTGCGTTTCAGCTCGCCGCGATCGAACTCGGACTGGACCTGAGCAATGGACTTGGTACGCCAACCCATCGGGCACCCCTGAAGTTGTGATGGGCGGAGTGTACGGAGGCCCCGCGAGTTACGCGAGCACGGCGGCAGGCCGACCGCTATCCCCCTGCGCTCTCGTCGTTCCTGTCCCGGCGCGCGTCCAGCAGGCGGCGCAGGCGGATATTCACCATCTCGACGCCTACCGAGAACGCCATCGCGAAGTACAGGTAGCCCTTGGGCACTTCGACGTGGAATGCGTCCACCACCAGCACCACGCCCACCAGGATCAGGAACGCCAGCGCCAGGATCTTGATGGTCGGGTGCTTCTCGATGAACGCGCTGATCGCGCCCGACACCCACATCATGACCAGGATGGCGAGCACGATGGCGGCCACCATGATGGGCAGTTGGTCGGGCCGCGCGAGGCCCACGGCGGTGAACACCGAGTCGAGCGAGAACACGATGTCGATGACCGCGATCTGCACCACGATCACCACGAAGCTCGCGAACACGCGCGTGCTGCGCTCGTCCTGCGCACCCTCGAGCGTCTCGTGGATCTCGGTCACGCTCTTGGCCAGCAGGAACAGGCCGCCCGCGAACAGAATGAGGTCGCGCCCGGAGAACTCGTTGCCGAAAAGCGGCAGGGTGACCAGCGGCCTGGTGAGCCGCGTCAGCCACACGATGGAGAACAGCAGCGCGATGCGCGTCAGCATCGCGAGTCCGAGGCCGGTGATGCGCGCGGCCTCGCGCCGCTCGGGCGGCAGGCGGCTCACCAGGATGGAGATGAAGATGATGTTGTCGATGCCGAGCACGATCTCCAGCGCCGAGAGCGTGAGGAACGCTATCCAGGCGTGGGGATCACTCAGCATTTCCAACATGCGCTAGGGCAGCTCGTCGATCGGGTCTTTGCGCACCGTGGGGAACACGTGTTCGGCCTTCAGGCCGCACGACAGCGCGATCGCGCTCGAGATCCAGATCGACGAGTAGGTGCCGGCGATGATGCCGATGAGCAGCGCCTCGGAGAAGCCGCGCAACGCCGGGCCGCCGAGCAGCAGCAGCGTCACGACCACGATCGAGGTGACCACCTTGGTCATGATGGTACGCGACAGCGTCTGGTTGATGGCCTGGTCGAGCGTGATCTGCGGCGCCTGGCGGCGGTTGCGCTCGAAGTTCTCGCGGATGCGGTCGAACACGATGACGGTGTCGTTCAGCGAGTAACCGATGACCGCGAGCACCGCGGCGACCACCGGCAGGTCGAACGGCGTCCTGGTGATCGAGAACACGCCCAGCACCAGGATCGGGTCGTGCATCACCGCGAGGATGGCGCCGAGCGACAGGCGCCAGGTGTGGAAGCGCATGATGATGTACAGCGCGATCAGCACCAGCGTCACGGCCAGCGAGACGATGGCGGCATTGCGCAGTTCGTCGCCGACCTGCGGACCCACCACCGCGAGGCTGGTGATCTGCACGCCCGGGTCGATGGTCTTCAGCAGCGCCTCGAACTTGGGACGCAACACGTCGCTTTTCTCGTCGGTGTGCTGCAGTCGGATCTGCACGTCGCGCACCGTGGTCAGCGTGGTGACCTGCGGCTCGTGGTAGCCCGCGGCGCTCACCGCCGAGCGGATGCGCTCGATGTCGGCGGGTTTCGTGAAGGTGGCCTCGATGCCGGTGCCGCCGGTGAAGTCGATGGCGAAGTTGAGCCCGCGCATCGCGAACGACACGAAGCACACGATCATCATGACGGCCGACAGCGTGTACCACACGCGGCGCGTGGCCATGAACGGGAAGTTGGTTTTCTTATGGAAGAATTCCACGGATGCAGTCCTGTGAGCTTTGCCGTCAGCCGATGGCGAGGCGCGCGACCTTGCGCTTCCCGCCGTACATCAGCGTGAGCAAGGCGCGCGAACCCATCAGCGCGGTGAACATGGAAGTGAGGATGCCGAGCGACAGCACCACCGCGAACCCGCGGATGGCGCCGGTGCCGAACACCCACAGCACCAGGCCCGCGATCAGCGTGGTGATGTTGGAATCGAGGATCGCCGAGAACGCCTTGTCGAAGCCGGCGCGGATCGCGGCCTGCGGCGACACGCCGTTGCGCAGCTCCTCGCGGATGCGTTCGTAGATGAGCACGTTGGCGTCGACCGCCATGCCGACCGTGAGGATGATGCCGGCGATACCGGGCAGCGAAAGCGCGGTGCCGATCATCGACAGCAGCGCGGTCAGCAGCACCACGTTGGCGAGCAGCACCAGGTCCGCGACGATGCCGAACACCTGGTAATAGATGATCATGAAGACGAACAGCGCCGCCATGCCGACCACCAGCGCGGTCACGCCCATGCGGATGTTCTCCTTGCCGAGCGTCGGGCCGATCACGTACTCGTTGGCGATCGAGATCGGCGCCGACAGCGCGCCGCCGCGCAGCAGCTGCGCGAGCTCGGTGGCTTCGTTGGTGGTGAGGCCGGTGGTCTGGAAGCGGTTGCTGAAGATGCCCTGGATGGTGGCGGTGTTGATCACCTGCTCATCCTTGACGGTGCGCGAGGTCTTCTGGCCGTTGACGTCGACGATCTCGGTGCGCTGCTCGATGAACACCGTGGCCATGGGCTTGCCGAGATTGGCGCGCGTGGTGCGCAGCATCTCCTCGCCCGCGGCGCTGTTCAGCGTGATCTGCACCTCGGGACCCTGCTGGCCCACCGAGCTCGTGGCGTTGATGAGCTGGTCGCCGGTGGCGATCACCTCGCGCTTGAGCATCACCGGCTCGCCGGTGTTACGGCGCTTGTAGATCTTCGCCCCGATGGGCGCGCGCCCGTTGGTCGGGATCGGGCGCGGATCGACCAGCCGGAATTCCAGCGTCGCGACCTTGCCGAGCTTGTCCTTCACCTCGGCGGAGTTCTGCACGCCGGGCAGCTGCACGGCGATGCGGTCGATGCCCTGGCGCTGCACGATGGGCTCGGAGACGCCGAGCTCGTTGACGCGGTTGCGCAGGGTGGTGATGTTCTGCGTGATCGCGAAGTCGCGGCGCTCGCGCACCTGCGTGGGCGTCAGCACGCAGTCGACCGCGGAGCCGCTGGTGACGCTGCCGTCGCGGCAGCCGATGTCGGGCAGCGTGCGGCGAATGGTGTTGCGCACCGCCGCGGTGTCCGCGCCGGCCGGCAACAGCACGCGCAGGCCGTTGGGGATGTCCGAGTCGACGGTCAGCGAGGTGATGTCGGTGAACGGAATGTTGTCGCCGCGCAGGCTGCGGCGGATGTCCTGGTCGTAGCTCTGCAGCAGCTTGTCGACCGCGCCGTCGACGTCCACCTGGTACAGAAGATAGAGGCCGCCGCGCAGGTCGAGGCCGAGCGGCATGGCGCGCAGGTGCAGCGCCTGCAGGAACGCCGGCGCGCGCGAGGCGTACATCATCGCGCTGACGTAGTCCTTGGTGAGCCCGTTCTTGTCTTCGCGCACCACGTCGCGCGCCTTGCGCTGCTCGGCGTCGTCGGCGAAGCGGATCATGATGCTCGCGCCGTCGAGGTAGGCGCGCTTGTACTCGACGCCGTTGTCCTTCAGGACCTGCTCGACGTGCTCGAGCTCGGCGGCCACGGGCGCGTTGCGATCCTTGCGGGCGATCTGCAGCGCGGTGTCGTCACCGAACACGTTGGGCAGCGCGAACAGCAGCGCTACCAGCAGGACGATGGAAACGAGGATGTACTTCCAGCGCGCGAACTCCAGCACGGGCTTCAGGCCCCCTTGAGCGTGCCCTTCGGCACGATGGTGGTGACCTGGAAGCGCTGCACCTTGATGCGCACGCCGTCGGCGATCTCGATGGTGAGGAACTGGTCCCCGACTTCCACGATGCGGCCGAGGATGCCACCCGCGGTCACCACTTCGTCGCCGGCGGCCAGCTTGCTCAGCATGGCCTGGTGTTCTTTCTGCTTCTTCTGCTGCGGGCGAATCAGCATGAAGTACATGACGACGAAGAACAGGCCCATCACGAGCAGCATGGACATGCCACCACCGGCCGGTGCGCCCGCGGGAGCACCCTGCGCCATGGCGTCGGGAATCAATGAATTCATGGTGTTATCTCTTGATTGATGGTCCACGCCGGTCCCCAGGGACCCGGCGCGGGCGCGTATTTTGGCCGAAAACCAGATTTATGCCACAGAGACTTGGTTTGCCGAGTCCGGTTCCCGGTCGGCGTCATCCCCGGCAGAGTCTTGCAGGCAATAGTCGCGCACTACCGAGTCCAGCGATCCCGCCTCGATGCCGGCGCGCAGCCGGCGCATGAGCTCGAGGTAGTAGTGCAGGTTGTGGATGGTGTTGAGGCGCGCGCCGAGGATCTCGTTGCAGCGATCGAGATGGCGCAGGTAGGAGCGCGAGAAGTTGCGGCAGGTGTAGCAGGCGCAGGCGGGATCGAGCGGCCCGGTGTCGGCGTGGTGCGCGGCGTTGCGGATGTTCACCACGCCCTGCGAGGTGAACAGGTGGCCGTTGCGCGCGTGGCGCGTCGGCATCACGCAGTCGAACATGTCGATGCCGCGCAGTACCGCCGCGATGATGTCACGCGGCCGGCCGACACCCATGAGGTAGCGCGGCTTGTCCGCCGGCAGGTGCGGCAGCAGTCCTTCGAGCACGCGCAGGCGTTCCTCTTCGGGCTCGCCCACCGCCAGGCCGCCGACCGCGAAGCCCTTCCAGGGTAGTTTGGAGAGCTCGTTCAGCGACGCGAGGCGCAGGTCGACGTGCATGCCTCCCTGCACGATGGCGAACAGCTCGCCCGGCGGCGCCGCGAGCCCCAGCGCCTCGCGGCCGCGGCCGTAGTAATGGTCATGGCTGCGGAATTCCCAGCGCATCGAGCGCTCCATCGACTCGCGCACCTGTCGCTCGGTGGCGGGGTACGGCGTGCAGTCGTCGAGCGCCATCGCGATGTCGGAACCCAGCGCGAGCTGCACGTCCATCGAATCCTCGGGCGTGAGGCGCACCGCGCTGCCGTCGATGGGCGAGCGGAACTGCACGCCCTCCTCGGTGATCTTGCGCAGCGACTCGAGGCTGAACACCTGGAAGCCGCCGGAGTCGGTGAGGATCGGACGGCGCCAGTGCATGAAGCCGTGCAGGCCGCCGTGCGCGCGCATGATCTCGTTGCCGGGCCGCAGCATGAGATGGAAGGTATTGCCGAGCACGATGTCGGCGCCGAGCCCTTCGAGCTCCTCGGGCGTCATGGCCTTGACGGTGCCGTACGTGCCCACCGGCATGAAGGCCGGCGTCTCGACCGCGCCGTGCGCGAGCTGCAGCCGGCCGCGGCGCGCGGCGCCGAGCGTGCCCAACAGGGTGAATTCGGCGGTCATGCGTGGTGCACGGCGCCCGGACGCGGGGTGATGAACATCGCGTCACCATAGCTGAAAAAGCGGTACTGGCGTTCGACCGCATGACGATAAGCCGCGAGCACCGCCTCGCGTCCCGCGAAGGCGCTCACCAGCATGAGCAGCGTCGACTCCGGCAGGTGGAAGTTGGTGACCATGGCGTCGACCACCCGAAAGCGGAAGCCGGGCACGATGAACAACGACGAATCGCCCACGTAGGGCGCGAGCGCGCCGCGCCCCGCGGCGCTCTCGAGCGCGCGCACCACGGTGGTCCCGACGGCGATCACCCGAGCGCCGCGTGCGCGTGCCGCGGCAACCGCGGCCACGGTCTCCGCGCCGACTTCGACGAACTCGGCGTGCATCACGTGCGCGCCCACCGCGTCCGTGCGCACCGGCTGGAAGGTGCCGGCGCCGACGTGCAGCGTGAGGAAGGCGCGCCGCACGCCGCGCGCGTCGAGCGCCGCGAGCAACGGGTCGTCGAAATGCAGGCTCGCGGTAGGCGCCGCCACCGCGCCGTGCTTGCGCGCGAACACGCTCTGGTAGCGCGTGGCGTCGGCGGCATCGGGTTCGCGCCGGATGTACGGCGGCAGCGGCATCTGGCCGTGGCGCTCGAAGAAGGCGAGCGCCGCTTCCGGCAACTCCACGGCCCACAGGTCGCCGCGCTTCTCGAGGACGCGGATGGCGCCGCCGCGGCTCTGCAGCAGCATCGCGGGCCGCAAGGGCTTGCTGGCGCGCGCGTGCACCAGGGCGCCCGCACCCTCGAGCGGGCGCTCCAGCAGTAGTTCGACCTTGCCGCCGGAGTCCTTGAGCGCGTACAGCCGCGCCGGGATGACGCGCGTGTCGTTGAAGACCAGCAGGTCGCCGGGCTCGACGAGCTCCGGCAGTTCGCGGATCCGCCGGTCGGCCACGGCGCCGTTGGCGCCGTCGAGCGTCAGCAGCCGGCTCGCCGAGCGCTCGGCGAGTGGCTGCTGGGCAATGAGTTCTTCGGGCAGTTCGTAGCTGAAGTCGGTACGGCGCACGGCGGCGAGTGTACCGCCGTGGCCGCGCCCGTCAGCGGAACTGTCAGGTTCCGGCGCCGCCCGGGGTGCGCGGCACCGGCGGCAGCGGCGGCATGGGCGGCTCGGTCATTAGCACGTCGCCTCCGACCACCGGACGATCCGGCATGGTCACGGCCAGCGACAGCGGCTTGCGCTGCCGCAGGACCGAGAGCGTGAGCTTTTCGCCGGGCTTGTAGGACCGCAGGATGCGCATGGCATGCGCGCCGTCGTCGGGCTTGCGTCCATCGATGTCCTGGATGACGTCGCCATCCTCGAGCTTGAAGTCGGCGCTGTCGGGCGCCTGCACCACGAGCACGCCGCGGGTGGCGCCGAAGTACGCGCCGAGCTTGGGCGTGATGCTCGCGAGCTCCATGCCGCCGAACTCGCCCGGCCAGAATGTATGGAACTCGGCCGTCATCGGCATTCCCGCCATGCCCGGCATGGCGTGCATGGGCGGCCTGACCGACACGGCGCCCATGGCGCCGCCCTCGGGAATGCGGATGTTGAACATGCGGTCACCGGGCATCGGCATGCGGCGCGCGGTCACCACGAAGTCCTTGTTCTTGCCGGCGCGCAACACGCGCACCTTCACCTTCTGGTCCGGCTTCACGCCGCGCATGTGATCGATCACCACGCGGTTCGGATTGGCGTCCGCCGTGACATCCTTGCCGTCGATCGCGACGATGACGTCGTCCGGCCGGATGCCCGCCTCCTCGGCCGCGCCGCCGGGGCTCACGCTCAGCACGCGCGCGCCGCGCTTGTCGGGGGCCACGTCGATCTGCACGCCGAGCACGGCGTGCGGCGGGCCGCCGATGAACATGATGTTTTCGCCCGCATCCAGCGCGAGCTGGTTCGAAAGCTCGGCCACCTCGCGGGCGGCGTCATCGAGGCGCTTGCGCGCCGCCTCGAGCTGCGCGCGCGTCCTGGCCTCGTCGGCGTCGGTCGCGGCGTTGGCCTGCAACCTCGCCTCGCCCGTGGCCACCGGCGGCGAGGCGGTATTCTGCGCACCCGCCGCGCCCGCAAGACCTAACAACCCCAGCATCAGTATCTTCTTCATGGACGCTCTCCGTCAGAAAGTCGCGCTCACGCGTTCGGCGTAGCGCAGTTGTGAATACGAGGCCAACAGCTCGGCGCGCGTACGCTCGAGCCGGGCGACGTCCGCCGCGCCGCCGCTGGCGCGCGCGTAGTTGAGCGCGTCGTCGAGGCCGGCGATGTGATCCTCGAGCGCCGCGACCGCGAGGTAGGAATCCGCGCGCACGATGCGCGGTTGCAAACCCGGGGCCGGCTTCGCGGGCGACTCGGTCCCGGCCACCGGCCTGGCGACGCGTTCGTCCAGCCGCCAGATGCTCGCGCCCACCAGCACCACGAGCAGTGCCAGCGCCGCGCCGCGCACCGCCAGGTGGCGGCGGCGCGCGCGCGCCTGGCGCGCGGCGTGACGCGCGAGCATCTGCTCGTAGCCGAAGCCCGGCACCGCGCTCGCGCCACCCGCCTCCAGCCGCCGCAGCCGCACCACCAGCTCATGGTCCCGCGCGTCTTCACTGTCCATCGATCCCGCTCCTCAAGCCAATTCCTTTCATCGGATCGCCCAGGCCCGAGCTCATCGGCCCGAGCAGTTCGGTGCGCAGCCGCGCGTGTCCGCGCGCCAGCTGCGACTTGGAAAAACTCACCGTGCGCTCGAAGGCGCGCGCGATCTCCTCGTGCGACCAGCCCTCGACGTCGTACAGCCACACCACCGCGCGCGTCACCGGCGACAGGCGCGCGAGCGCGCGGTCGAGGTCGATGAGGTCGGCATTGCGCGCATCGGACTCCGGCGCCGTGAACTCCTCCCCGGTCCAGGTCTCCAGCGCCACGCGCGCGCGTTGCCAGGGTGAGCGAAACGCCATCAGGCAGCGGCTGACCGCGATGCTGCGTACCCAGATGCCGAACGGCGCCTCGCCACGGAACTCCGCGAGGTGTTCGAACATGGCGATCAGCGTGTCCTGCAGCAGGTCGTCGGCCATCGCCCGGTGGCGCACCAACCGGCGGATGAGCGCCAGGGCGCCCGGCGCCACGCGCTCGAACAGCACGCGGCGCGCCCCGGCGTCGCCGCCACGGGCGGACGCCAGCAGGTCATCGGGGATCACGATTTCCGCGAGTCTTTGCATTCTTGTCGGTCTAGATGCCCGGACGGGCGTAAAGGTCGCAACGGATCGCGGGCCTTCTCGTATACTGCGCCCCCCGCGCCGGGATGGCGGAACTGGTAGACGCGGCGGACTCAAAATCCGTTGCCCTAAAAAGGCGTGTGGGTTCGATTCCCTCTCCCGGCACCAACTGTTCAATGAATTACTGCAGCAACTGTGGCTCTCCGGTCGTCCTGAAGGTTCCTGAAGGCGACTTCCTGCCCCGGCACGTGTGCGGCAATTGCGGGGCGATCCATTACCAGAATCCGAAGGTCGTGGTCGGCAGCGTGCCGGTCTACGACGGGCGGATCCTGATCTGCAAGCGCGGCATCGAGCCGCGCGTCGGCTACTGGACGATACCGGCCGGATTCATGGAGAACGACGAGACCCTGGAGGCCGGCGCGGCGCGCGAGGCCGTCGAGGAGGCGCGCATCCAGGTCGAGATCGGCAGCCTGCTGCTGCTCGCCAATGTCACCAGCGCCCGCCAGGTACACGTGTTCTTCCGTTCGCGCATGCTGACGCCGGACTTCGGGATCACGCATGAAAGCACCGAGGTGCGGCTGGTCGACGAGCGCGACATTCCCTGGAACGACCTCGCGTTCCCCAGCACCGAGTACGCGCTGCGCCGCTTCGTCGAGGATCGCGCGGCGGGCGTGGAGCGCCACCACGTGGCCGAAATGCACCGTCGTTTCTAGCGACGCCGCAATCGGGCAGAATAGCGCCCCCGCGATCGGGGCCCTGCTTCAACGGAAATACACCAGAGGATCGGATCGATGACGTTCGTGGTCACGGAAGCCTGCATCAAGTGCAAGTACACCGACTGTGTCGAGGTGTGCCCGGTGGATTGCTTCCACGAAGGCCCTAACTTCCTCGTGATCGATCCGGACGAGTGCATCGACTGCACGCTGTGCGAGCCGGAGTGCCCGGTCGAGGCCATCTTCTCCGAGGACGAGGTCCCCGCGGGGCAGGAAGAGTACAAGAAGCTCAACGCGGAGCTGGCCAAGAAGTGGCCGGTGATCACCGAGAAGAAGGCCGCGCCGCCCGATGCGAAGCAGTGGGAAGGCGTCCAGGACAAGCGCAAGCTGCTCGAGACCTGAACCGCCGCGGGCACCGCCCGCGACGGATTACATCTTGCCGGTCTTGAGGTACTGCACCAGCTGCGCGGGCGGCAGGTAGCCGCCGAGCAGTTCCCCGCTCGCCAGCACGATCGAGGGCGTGCCCTCCACCGACAGCTTGTGTCCGAGCTCGTAGTCGCGCGCCACGATGTCCGCCGGGCACTTCGGCGCCTTGATGTCTTCGCCGTTCTTGGCGCGGGTCAGCGCCTCGTTGCGATTCGACGAGCACCACACCGCCTCGGCCTTGTGCCAGGACTCGGTGTTCGGGCCGGTGCGCGGGAAGAAGAGATACCGCACGCGCACGCCGAGCCGGTTGTATTCGGCGATCTGCGAGTGCAGGCGGCGGCAGTATCCGCAGTCGATGTCGGTGAACACCGTGATGGTGTACTTCGGTGTCTTGGGCGAGAACACCAGCATCTCGTTCTCGGGAACCGCGTCGATCATGCGCGCGCGGATCGCGCGGCGGCGGTTCTCGGAAAGATTGGCGTCGTTGTCGACGTCGATGAGGTCGCCGACGATGACGTAGCGGCCATCGGCGGACGCGTAGGTGACGTCCGCGCCACGCGTGATCTCGTAGATGCCGTTCATCGGCGTCATGCGCACGTCTTCGAGCTTGATGCCATCGATCTTCCTGACGATGGTGGCGCGCGGATCGGCCTTGCCGTCGGCGGTCGCAGGCGCGACCGCGGCCGGCGGCGCAGCAGCGGGCTTGGCTTCGGGCGTTCCCCCCTGGGCACTCTGGGCGCCGAGCAGGAATGCTCCGACGGCGATGGTCAGGACCCGGGGCGACATCGATCTCATGGAACGCTCACTGGCATCGAGAACGGATTCGACCGCGCAACAACCCTGAAGTTCGCGCCGCGATCGGCGCACGAGTCTAGCAGGGTGCCCCCAGCGGCGCCCGAAGGAAGCTGCGCAAGATCCCACCGCCGCGCACGGAAGGCGCGGCCCCGCCTCAGCCGCGCGGGTGATGCGTGCCGTGCAGCTCTTTCATGCGCTCACGGGCCACGTGGGTATAGATCTGCGTGGTGGACAGGTCCGAGTGGCCGAGCAGCATCTGCACCACGCGCAGGTCGGCGCCGTGGTTCAGCAGGTGCGTCGCAAAGGCGTGGCGCAGCGTGTGCGGCGACAGCTCCTTGTCGATGACGGCCTTGCGCGCGTAGCGCTTGATGATGTGCCAGAAGGCCTGGCGCGTCATGCGATCGCCGCGGCGCGTCGGGAACAGGTAGTCGGTGGTGCGGTCGAGCAGGATCTCGGCGCGCGGCGCGCGCACGAAGTCGGTCAGCCAGCGCACGGCTTCCTCGCCGAGCGGAATCAGGCGCTCGCGGTTGCCCTTGCCCATGATCCGGATGACACCCTGGTTGGTGTTGATCTGGTTGTACTTGAGGTTCACCAGTTCCGAGACGCGCAGGCCCGTGGCGTACAGCACCTCGAGCATGGTGCGGTCGCGATGACCCAGCGGGTCGGCGATGACCGGGGCATTGAGCAGCGATTCGACTTCTTCCTCGGTCAGCGACTTCGGCAGCGAGCGGCCGATCTTCGGCATCGCGATCTGCGCCGTCGGGTCGTCCTTCAGCACGCCTTCGCGGACGAAGTAGCGGAAGAAACGGCGGAAGGAAGATAGTTGGCGCGCGGTGGAACGCGGCCGGGCGCCCGCCTCGACACGCCAGGCGATGAAGCCCAGCAGATCGGCGCGGGTCGTCTTGATGATCGGCGTGCCACGCTCCGCCAACCAGCGCGCGAGCGCGGTCAGATCGGCGCGATACGCGGCGAGCGTATTGGCGGACAAACCGCGCTCCATCCAGACCGCGTCGAGGAACTTCGAAACGGTGGCGTCGGCGGTGTCAGCGGCATGCGTCTCGTTGGACGCTGTAGCTTGTTTGACCAAGACCTGATTGCCTTAATACGTATGCGGATTAACGCTTCACGGCAGTATGGGGACGGCGGCCCGGGCTCAGGCGTGATGACCTTCACAGCTTCCCGAAACCATTAACATAAAGAGAACCAGTTCACATGATTCGGACCTCCCAAAGCGAAGACAGTCGGGCGGAACAGCGCGCATGACCCTGCCCACGAACCGCGTTCGCGCCCCCTGGCCCGCCTGGATTTCCGTGCCGCTGCGCTCGCTGTACGGCCTGTACGCGGCCGCGCTGTTCCTGGCTGTCGCCCTGACGGCCCTGCTGGGCGTCATCCTGTTGCCGACCTTGCCCCTGCGCCGGGGCACGGCCCGCATCGCAGCACGCACCTTCTTCGCCCTCGCCGGCATGCCGGTGCGGCTGCGGGGCAAGGCGAATCTGCCGGCCGGGCAGTGCATCGTCGTGGCGAATCACGCCAGCTACCTCGATGGGGTGGTGATGACGGCTGCCCTGCCCGCCCGCTTCGGTTTCGTGGTCAAGCGCGAAATGAACAACGTGCCCCTGGCCGGCCTGCTGCTCCGGCGCATCGGCACCGAGTTCGTCGATCGCTTCAACCGGCACAAGGGCGGCACCGATGCGCGCCGGGTGCTGCGCACGGCCGCGAGCGGGCATTCACTGGTGTTTTTTCCCGAAGGCACGTTCACGCCGGAAGTGGGACTCGGCAAGTTCCACGGCGGCGCGTTCGCGATCGCGGCGCGCGCCGCCTGTCCGGTGGTGCCGACGGTGATTCTCGGCACCCGGCGCAACATGCCCGCTACGCGCATCCTGCCGCGCCCGGGCCCGATCGAAGTGCGCTTCGGCGCGCCGATTCTCCCGATGCCTGCGTCAGCCGAGGAGGACCAGGCGCTGCGATTACGCGACGCCTCGCGCGCCGCCATCCTGACCCAACTGGGCGAGCCCGACCTCTGCGAGCGCGCCACGGGCACCGGCCGATGAGCGCTACATGTTGCGCCGGTACTGCCCACCGACTTCGTACAGCGCGTGACTGATCTGCCCGAGCGAGCACACCTGCACGGTCTCGAGGAGCTCGGCGAACGTGTTTCCGCCGGACGCCGCGATCGCCTGCAGGCGCCGCAGCGCCTCCGGCGCCGCGGCTGAATTGCGCCGCTGGAATTCGCGCACCGCCGTCACCTGCGCCTGCTGCTCTTCCTCGCTCGCGCGGAACAGCGGCGCGGCGGCGTGCTCGCCGTCCGCGTCGCGCGAGTCGAGGAAGGTGTTCACGCCGACGATGGGCAGACTACCGTCGTGCTTGCGCGTCTCGTAGTGCAGGCTCTCTTCCTGGATCTTGCCGCGCTGGTACATGGTCTCCATCGCGCCGAGCACGCCGCCGCGCTCGGCGATGGATTCGAACTCCTTGTACACGGCCTCTTCGACCAGGTCGGTGAGCGCCTCGATGGCGAACGAGCCCTGCCAGGGGTTCTGGATCTTGTTGAGCCCGAGCTCGCGGTTGATGATGAGCTGGATCGCGACCGCGCGCCGCACGCTCTCTTCCGTGGGGGTAGTCAGGGCCTCGTCGTAGGCGTTGGTGTGCAGCGAGTTGCAGTTGTCGAACAGCGCGTACATGGCCTGCAGCGTGGTGCGGATGTCGTTGAACTGGATCTCGCGCGAATGCAGGCTGCGGCCCGAAGTCTGGATGTGGTACTTCAGCATCTGGCTGCGCGGGCCGGCCCTGTAGAGGTCCTTCATCGCGCGCGCCCAGATGCGCCGCGCGACGCGGCCGATCACCGCGTACTCGGCGTCCATGCCGTTGGAGAAGAAGAACGACAGGTTCGGCGCGAAGTCGTCGATCCTCATGCCACGCGCCAGGTAGTACTCGACGATGGTGAAGCCATTGGCGAGCGTGAACGCGAGCTGCGTGATCGGGTTCGCGCCGGCCTCGGCGATGTGATAGCCGGAGATCGACACCGAGTAGAAATTACGCACCTGTTGCTCGGTGAAGAACTGCTGCACGTCGCCCATCATGCGCAGCGCGAACTCCGTGGAGAATATGCAGGTGTTCTGCGCCTGGTCCTCCTTGAGGATGTCGGCCTGCACGGTGCCGCGCACCGCGGAGAGCGCAGCGGCCCGCAGTTGCCGGTACTCCTCGTCCGCGAGCACGCCGAGCTCGACCAGCTTGCGACTGCTGGTGCCGAGCAGCCCGAGACCCGTGCCGTCATGACCCGGCGGCAGCTCGCCGCGATAGACAGGCTGTACGACTCCGGCTCGCGCCAGCGCTTCCCGCGCCGCCTCCCAGCGTCCCGCGGAGCGCAGGTGGCGCTCCACGCGCTGGTCGATGGCGGTGTTCATGAACATCGCGAGGATCATCGGCGCCGGGCCATTGATGGTCATCGACACCGAGGTGGTCGGCGCGTTCAGGTCGAAGCCCGAATACAGCTTCTTCATGTCGTCGAGCGTCGCGATCGACACGCCCGAATTGCCGGTGCGTCCGAAGATGTCGGGGCGCGTGTCCGGGTCCTCGCCGTACAGCGTGGTCGAATCGAACGCGGTGGACAGGCGCGTGGCCTCGTGGCCCGCCGCCAGGTAGTGGAAGCGGCGGTTGGTGCGCTCGGGCGCACCTTCACCCGCGAACATGCGCGTCGGGTCTTCTTCCTCGCGCCGGTATGGATAGACCCCGCCGGTATACGGCGGCGCGCCCGGCAGGTTTTCGTCCTGGATGAAACGCAGCACCTCGCCCCAGGCCTCGAGTCGCGGAGCGGCGAGCTTGGGCAACTGGCTGTGGCTCAGCGATTCGGTGTAGTTGGCGCCACGCACTTCGCGTCCGCGCACCGGGTAGGAATATTCGGGCGAACGGATGCCGGCCAGGCGCTGCGGCCAGGCGCGCAGCGCGCCCACGCCTTCGGCGCCGATCTCCTGCAGCGCGCGGTTGTAGGCGCCGCGCAGCGCACCGAGGGCGTCGCCGCCCTCTTCAGGCGCGGGCGCCAGCGGCGCCGGCAATTGCGTGTCGCCGAGCGCCTGCAGTGACTGGTAGTGCGCGTGCGCGCGCTGCGCGGCCGCGACGCGTGCCGCGTTCAGGCGATGCGCCTCGCGGCCCTGCGCCGCGATCTCCGCCAGGTAACGCGTGCGCGCGGCGGGAATCAGCGGATCGCGCGAGCGGAACTCGAGCGGTTCGAGCGCCACGGGAACTCCCGCGCGCGAGGTCCAGCGGCCAGGCGCGTTGCCTTCGCGCTCCAGCGCGGTAGCCAGGGCCATGAACAATCGATTCACGCCCGGGTCGTTGAAGCGGCTGGCGATGGTGGGGAACACCGGCACGTCGCTGTCGGGCAACCGCGCGCGATCCGGGTGATTGCGCCGCCACTGCTTGCGCACGTCGCGCAGCGCATCCTCGGCGCCGCGCTTCTCGAACTTGTTCAACACGATCATGTCGGCGAAGTCGAGCATGTCGATTTTCTCGAGCTGGCTCGCGGCGCCGTACTCCGCGGTCATGACGTAGATCGACAGGTCGACGAGGTCGACGATCTCGGTGTCGCTCTGGCCGATGCCCGCGGTCTCGACCACGATGAGGTCGAAGCCGACGGCGCGGTACAGCGCGATCACGTCGGCCAGCACGGCGCTGGTCGCCAGGTGCTGGCGGCGCGTGGCGAGCGAGCGCATGAACACCTGCGGCGCAGCCAGCGAGTTCATGCGGATGCGGTCGCCCAGCAGCGCGCCGCCGGAGCGACGCCGCGTCGGATCGATGGCCACCACGCCGATGCGGCGCTCGGGGAACAGGCGGATGAAGCGTTGCAGCAGCTCGTCGTTGAGCGAGCTCTTGCCGGCGCCCCCGGTGCCGGTGAGGCCCACCACCGGCGCCAGCTGCTGGCCGCTGACCGCGGCGCTCAGCGCGCGGCGCAGGTCCTCGACCTCGCTGCCGTCGCCAGGGTCGCCACCCTCGAGCAGCGTGATGGCGCGGGCGATCGCGCCGCCGTTGTCCTTCGCGAGCGAGTCGATCGACGGCAATCCAGGCGCCGGCGCGGGCCGCTGCGCGCCGGCAATGCGCGCGAACACGTCGTCGATCATGCCGGTCAGGCCGAGACGCCGCCCGTCCTCCGGCGTGTAGATCTTCGCGACGCCGTACGCTTCGAGCTCGGCGATCTCCGCGGGCGCGATGGTGCCGCCGCCACCCACGACCACCTTGATGTGCTCCGCGCCCAGCTCGCGCAGCATGTCGATCATGTAGCGGAAGTATTCGTTGTGGCCGCCCTGGTAGCTGCTGACCGCGATGCCGTCGGCGTCCTCGGCGATGGCCGCGCGCACGATGTCGGCGACGCTGCGGTTGTGGCCGAGGTGCACGACCTCGGCGCCGCCCGACTGCAGCAGGCGGCGGATCATGTTGATGGCCGCGTCGTGGCCGTCGAACAGCGACGCCGCCGACACGAATCGCAGCGGCCTTCCTGGCTCTGGTGGCTTCATGGGGAAATTACCGGCTGGTAAGTTTTGTTACCACACAGTAACATGGCGGGCCGATTCTGGCACGACCCCACGACGCCCGCATGCCCGCCGCAACCGCGAAATCCCGACCCCGCAAGGAGTTGCGCCCCGCCTCGCCCTGGGAGGCGCGCCGCCGCCCGCGCCACGAGCACGCGCTCAAGCGCGAGGCCGTGATCCATGCTGCGGCGCGGGCATTCCGCGAGCGCGGCTACCACAACACCTCGCTCGACGACCTGGCCGCCAGCCTCAAGGTCACCAAGCCGACACTCTATTTATATGTGCCGAACAAGGAGGCCATCCTGTTCGAGTGCTTCCGCGCCGGGCTCGCGCAGATCCAGGCCTCGCTGGACGAGGCCGAGCGCGCCGGCGGGCCGGCCCGCGACCGGCTGTTCGCCTTCATCCAGGGCTATGCCGCCGCCATCGTCGGCAATTTCGGCTGGTGCATGCTGCGCGCCGAGGACCAGCACCTCGGCGCCGCCATGAGCCGGCGCATCAAGCTGCTCAAGGCCGGCATCGACAAGCGCATGCGCGCGCTGATCGAGGCCGGCATCGCCGACGGTTCCATCCGCCGCTGCGATCCGCGCATGACCGCCTTCGCGCTGGCCGGCGCGCTCAACTGGATGGGTCACTGGTACCGCGAGGATGCGACGCTCAAGCCGCACCAGATCGCGGAGCGTTTCATAGACTTCTTCAACCACGGCCTGCGCGGCCGCGGTTGATCGACGGAGCATCTCAATGGACAAGTCTGGCAATTCAGTCGTCATCGTCTCGGCCCAGCGCACGCCCATCGGCGCGTTCCAGGGCGCGCTGTCGCCCGCCACCGCGCCGCAGCTCGGCGCCGCCGCGATCCGCGGCGCGCTGGCCGCTGCCCGCGTGACCGGCGCGGACGTGCAGGAAGTCATCATGGGCTGCGTGCTGTCGGCCGGCCTCGGCCAGGCCCCGGCGCGCCAGGCGGCGCTGGCCGCCGGCGTGCCGCAGGGCGTGCCCACCACCACCGTCAACAAGATGTGCGGCTCCGGCATGAAGGCCATCATGATGGCGGCCGACCAGGTGCGCGCCGGCGACGTCGCGGTCGCGGTGGCGGGCGGGCTCGAGTCGATGAGCAACGCTCCCTATCTACTTCCCAAGGCGCGCGCCGGCATGCGCATGGGCCACGGCGAAGTGCTCGACCACATGTTCTTCGACGGGCTGCAGAGCCCGTTCGACGGCCAGATGATGGGCACGTTCGCCGAGGCCACCGCGCAGAAGTACGGCTTCACGCGCGCCGACCAGGACGCGTTCGCCACCGAATCGACGCAGCGCGCGCTCGAGGCCGTGAACTCCGGGGCCTTCGCGGCCGAGATCACCCCCGTCGTCGTCAAGGGGCGCAAGGGCGAGACCACGGTGGAGCGCGACGAGACGCCATTCACCGTCGACCTCGCCAAGATCGCCACGCTCAAGCCGGCCTTCCGCAAGGACGGCACCGTCACCGCGGCCTCCTCTTCGTCCATTTCCGATGGCGCGGCGGCCACCGTGCTCATGTCCGGGGCCGAGGCCGCCCGTCGCGGCCTCCAGCCGCTCGCGAGGATCGTGGGCTACACCAGTTTCGCGCGCGAGCCCGAGTGGTTCACCACCGCGCCGGCCGGCGCCATCCAGAAGCTGCTGGCGCAGCTCGGCTGGAAGCCCTCGGATCCCGCCCTCTACGAGGTCAACGAAGCCTTCGCCGCCGTGACCATGGCCGCCATGCGCGACGTGGGCTTCGATCACGCGCGCACCAACATCCTGGGCGGCGCCTGCGCGCTCGGGCACCCGATCGGCGCCACCGGCGCGCGCATCGTGGCGACCCTGGTGCATGCGCTGCGGGCGCGCGGCGGCGGACGCGGCGTGGCCTCGCTGTGCATCGGCGGCGGCGAGGCGACGGCGCTGGCGGTCGAAGTGCCGTCCTGAGCCGGTAGCCGCCTCGAGTATCAAGGAGACCCGCCGGTTAGTTATGCTTCGCGCGTTCTTCTCTCGACCAGGGACTCCCGATGAAAATCGCTGACGCGCGCGCGGTCGTCACCGGCGGCGCCTCGGGCCTCGGCCACGCGGTGGCGCGCCACATCGTCGCCGCCGGCGGGCGCGTCACCTTGTTAGACATCCAGGAAGGCCCCGGCCAGGCGGCGGCCGCGGCGCTCGGCCCGCGCGCCGGCTTCGCCAAGTGCGACGTGACCTCGGAGACCGAGGTCGGCTCCGCCATGGACGCGGCGCACGCGGCGATGGGCGGCGTCAACCTGCTGGTCAATTGCGCGGGCGTGATCGGCGCCGGGCGCGTGCTCGGCAAGAACGGCCCGATGGCCGGCGATTTCTTCTCGCGCGTGGTGCAGATCAACCTGGTCGGCACCTTCCTGTGCGACAAAACGGCCGCCGCGCTCATGCAGCGCAACCAGCCGACCGCCGACGGCGAACGCGGCGTCATCATCCACACCTCGTCGGTGGCCGCGTTCGAAGGCCAGATCGGCCAGGCGGCGTACGCCGCCACCAAGGCCGGGGTCGCCGCGATGACGCTGCCGATCGCGCGCGAATTCGCCATGTTCGGCATCCGCGTGGTGTCGATCGCGCCCGGCATCTTCGAGACGCCAATGCTCGCGGGCATGCCGCAGAACGTGCAGGCCTCGCTGGCCGCGCAGGTGCCCTTCCCGGTGCGCCTCGGCAAACCGGAGGAATTCGCGGCGCTGGTCGCCAGCGTGTTCGAGATCGCGTACCTGAACGGCGAAACCATCCGCCTGGACGGCGCGATCCGCATGCAGCCCAAATGAGCTCTCCCGGCCCCGCCACCCGCGATGTGATGGAGTACGACGTCGCCGTGATCGGCGCCGGTCCCGCCGGTCTCGCCGCGGCCATCCGCCTCAAGCAGCGCAATCCCGAGCTGGAGATCTGCGTGCTCGAGAAGGGCTCCTCGCTCGGCGCGCACATCCTGTCCGGCGCGGTGCTCGAGCCCGGGCCGCTCGATGCGTTGCTGCCCGAGTGGCGCCAGGCCTCGCTGCCCATTTGCGTCCCGGTGACCCACGACGAGTTCCGCTGGTTCGGCCGGCGCGGCGCCACGCGGGTGCCATGGATTCCGCGCTACCTGCGCAACGAGGGCAACTTCATCATCTCGCTGGGCGGCCTGGTGCAGTGGCTCGGCGCACAGGCCGAGAACCTCGGCGTGCACGTGTTCGCCGGCTACGCGGCCGCGCTGCCGCTGTTCGACGACGACGGCTCCGTGGCGGGCGTGCAGATCGGCGACATGGGCGTGCAGCACGACGGCTCGCGCGGTCCTAACTACACGCCGGGCCCCGAGGTGCGCGCGCGCCTGACCATGATCGCCGAGGGTTGCCGCGGCAGCCTCGCCAAGGTGCTGATCAGGCGCTACCGGCTCGACGAGAAATGCGATCCGCAGGTCTATGCGCTCGGCATGAAAGAGCTTTGGCAGCTGCCGCCCGGGCGCGTGACGCCGGGCCTGGTGCAGCACAGCGTCGGTTGGCCGCTGGATTCGCGCACCTACGGCGGCAGCTTCGTCTATCACCTCGACAACAACCGTGTCTACGTGGGCTTCGTCACCGGGCTCGACTACCGCGACCCGCGCTTCTTTCCTTTCGAAGCCTTCCAGCAGTTCAAGCATCACCCCGCGATGCACCCGTTCCTGCAGGGCGGCGAGATCCTCTCCGCCGGCGCGCGCTCGATCTCCGCCGGCGGATTCCAGTCGATGCCGAAGCTGGAGATGCCGGGCGCCGTGCTCATCGGCGACGCCGCCGGCACGCTGAACGTGCCCAAGATCAAGGGCATTCACCAGGCCATGCGCTGCGCCATGGCCGCGGCCGACTACTTCATCGAGAACGGCACCAGCATCGGGTTCGACGCGGTATGGCGCAAGACCGAAGCCGTCGCGGAACTGCGCGAGGTGCGCAACATCAAGCCCGGCTTCAAGTTCGGCCTGCGCACCGGCATGTTGAATGCCGCGCTGGAGAGCGTCGCGGGCGGCGCGACGCCCTGGACGCTGCGCAACCGCGCCACCTACCCCATGGGCAAGCTCGACGAGTACGACTCACCGACCCGCACGTGGGTGAATCGCGACCTGCCGCCGCGCGACCGGCTGTCATCGGTGTTCTTCGCCACCACCGCGCACGACGAGGTGCAGCCGCCGCACCTCAAGGTGCGCGACACCAGCATCTGCGCCACGCGCTGCGTGCAGGAGTACGGCAATCCCTGCACGCGCTTCTGCCCGGCGCAGGTCTACGAGATGGTCGACGACGGGGCCGGCGGCAAGAAACTGCAGATCAACGCCGCCAACTGCGTACACTGCAAGGCCTGCGACATCAAGGACCCGTACCAGATCATCGACTGGACCACGCCCGAGGGCGGATCCGGCCCGAACTACCAACTGCTGTGACCCCATCGAACGACGTGCTCGGCGCGCTTTACGCGCGCGAGGTCGCCAAGCGCGGCTTCACGACCGATGCCGCGCAGCGCGAGGCGCTGCGCCACCTCGAACGGCTGCGCGCCGAGCTGGCGGCCGCCGCCTCGGCGCCGCTCGGCAAACGACTGCTGCGCGGCCTGACGCGCGACAACGGCGGCGCACCGCGCGGCGTCTATCTCTGGGGCGGCGTCGGCCGCGGCAAGACCTGGTTGATGGACCTGTTCTACTCGAGCCTCACGATCGCGCAGAAGCGCCGCACCCACTTCTACCGCTTCATGCAGGAGGTGCACGCCGACCTCAAGCGCCTCAAGGGCATGCAGTCGCCGCTCGAGGGGGTCGCCGACAAGATCGCGAAGAAGGCGCAGGTGATCTGCTTCGACGAGCTGTTCGTCTCGGACATCGCCGACGCCATGATCCTCGCCGGCCTGTTCGGCGCGCTGCTCAAGCGCGGCGTCGCGCTGGTGTTCACCTCCAACGTGAAACCCAAGGACCTGTACCGGAACGGGCTGCAGCGCGAGCGCTTCGTGCCGACCATCGCGTTGATCGAGGGCCACAGCGACGTCGTGGCGGTGGACGGCGGCGTCGACTACCGCCTGCGGCAGCTCACCGCGGCGCCCATCTACCTGGCCGCCGGCGCCGCGGACACACAGAAGAAGCTCGAGGACCTGTTCGACGACCTGTCCGACGACGACGTCGAGACCGACGGGTCGATCACCATCAACCATCGCAAGATCAAGGTGCTGCGCGAGAGCGAGAACGTCATCTGGTTCGATTTCGCCGCGCTCTGCGAAGGCCCGCGCAGCGCCGCCGACTACATCGCGATCGCGAGCGAATACCAGTCGGTGATCATCAGCAACATCCCGGTGCTGCACGACACGGCGGACAACGCGGCGCGGCGCTTCATCTCGGTGATCGACGAGTTCTACGACCGCGGCGTGAACGTGGTGATCTCCGCGGCGGCCGCGCCGGCCGAGCTCTACAAGGGGGAGAAGCTCAAGTTCGAATTCCAGCGCACCGCGAGCCGGCTCACCGAGATGCAGAGCGCCGAGTACCTCGCGCGCGCCCACCGCGCGGCATGAACGTCGGCGCGCAGCAGGCGACATGAACACGCGCTCCCGGGCGTACCTGGTGTTCAGCCTGGCGATCTGGCTGATGGTGGTGAACCTCGCCGTGACGCTCGTGACGGTGCCGATCGATTTCATCCCATCGCGGCGCACGTTGGTGTTCGGCACCGTGTACGGCGCCCTGTGCGCGGTCTACCTGGTCGGCGCCGCGGGCTACGCCCACAAGCGCTTTGGCCAGCTGACCGAGTCCCAGCAGGCCCGGTTCGGCGGGTCGCTGGCCAAGTCGAGCATCGTCGTCATCGCGGTGCTGCAACTGGGCATGGGCGCGGCGGCGTTCATCAATGGCGCCGGCGGCGTGGCCACCTGGTTGTTCGGGCGCACGGGCGAGAGCATCCTGACGGTGCGCGAATCGATCGCGGTGGATCGCGGGGCCGCGTCGCGGCTTTTCAGGCGGCCGGCGACCTGCAGCCGCTACGAATTCGGCGAGCTCACCACGTGGCAGAACGGCTTCGTCCCCTGCCTGGTAGACCACTATCCCCGAGGGACCCACGTGGTTTTTCGCGGTTACGCGACGGTGCTCGGCCTCAAGTTCACCACGGTCGCCGCGCAGTCGGCCGGCGGCCCCAAGCTCGCCCGCACTCGCTAGCCGGCGGCGAGGCGCGCCGCTTCCTCCGCCAGCGATTTCAGCAGCGGCGCCGCGCGCCGGTGTGACCGCCAACTACAGCCGCGTCGCGGGCGTGGTCCGCGGCTACGACGCGGAGCGCGCCAGCCGGGCGTGAGCCGGGTCAGTCCGTGAACTTCGCCGAGGTCCTGGCGCGCACCTCGTCGGCGCCCACGCCGGGTGCGAGTTCGATCAGCCTGAATGCGCTGCGCCGGTCCGGCCGCTCGAACACCGCGAGGTCGGTGATCAGCATGTCGACGCAGTTCGCGCCGGTCAGCGGCAGGTCGCAGCGCGGCTTGAACTTGGAGGCGCCGTCCTTCGAGTTGTGTTCCATGACGACCACCACGCGCCGCACTCCGGCAACCAGGTCCATGGCGCCGCCCATGCCCTTGACCATCTTGCCCGGCACCATCCAGTTGGCGAGGTCGCCGTTCTCGGCGACTTCGAGCGCGCCGAGCACCGACAGGTCGATGTGCCCGCCGCGGATCATGCCGAAGCTGTCCGCGGAGGAAAAATAGGCCGAGGTCGGGAGCTCCGTGATGGTCTGCTTGCCGGCATTGATGAGATCCGGGTCCTCCTCGCCTTCGTACGGGAACGGCCCCATGCCGAGCATGCCGTTCTCCGACTGCAGCACCACGCGCATGCCGGGCGGTATGTAGTTGGCCACCAGCGTCGGGATGCCGATGCCGAGGTTCACGTAGTAGCCGTCGCGCAGCTCGCGCGCGGCGCGCCTGGCCAGGTCCTCGCGCGTCCAGGCCATCAGCCCGCCCTCTTGCGTGTGGTGCGCTGCTCGATGCGCTTCTGGTAGTTAGCGCCGCGCAGGATGCGCTGCACGAAGATGCCGGGCGTATGGATCTGGTCCGGGTCGAGCTCGCCGGGTTCGACCAGGTGCTCGACTTCCGCGACGGTCACGCGGCCGGCCGTGGCCATCATCGGGTTGAAGTTGCGCGCGGTCTTGCGGTACACGAGGTTGCCCTCGGTATCGCCCTTCCACGCCTTGACGATGGCCAGGTCGGCGGTGAGCCCGGTCTCGAGCACGTAGGTCTCACCGTTGAATTCGCGCTGTTCCTTGCCTTCGGCGACCACGGTGCCGGCGCCGGTGCGCGTGTAGAAGCCATAGATGCCCGCGCCGCCCGCGCGGATGCGCTCGGCCAGCGTGCCCTGCGGGTTGAACTCGAGCTCCAGCTCCTTCGCCAGGAATTGCCGCTCGAATTCCCTGTTCTCGCCGACGTACGACGAGACCATCTTGCGGATCTGCCGTGTCTCGAGCAGCTGTCCCAGCCCGAAGCCGTCGACACCCGCGTTGTTGGAGATCACGGTGAGATTGCGCGCGCCCGAGTCGCGCAGCGCGAGGATCAGGTTCTCCGGGATGCCGCACAGGCCGAAGCCGCCGGCCATGACCGTGATGCCGTCGCGCGTCAGCCCGGCGAGCGCGGACTTCGCATCCGGGTAGACCTTGCCCTGCTGGCTAACGGGCATCGATCTGCTTCGCCGGATGCGCCGCGGCGAACGCCGGCATGCGGTTGCAGTTTTCCCAGATCAGCGTGAGCCGCGGGTATTGCGCGGGATCCACGCCGAAACGCTCGGCGGCATACATCTGCGGCACCAGGCAGCAGTCCGCCATGCCCGGCTGGTCGCCATGGCAGAACTTGCCGGACTGGCGATCGTGTTCCAGCAGCGCGTTGAACGCGTCGAGCCCGCGCCTGATCCACTCCTTGACCCAATTGCCGACCGCCGCGTCGTCGAGCTTGAGCGTCTCCTTGAGGTAGCGCGTCGTGCTGGTGTTCTGCATGGGCTGGATGTCGCAGGCGATGATCTGCGACAGCGCCCGCACGCGCGCGCGGGCCTCGGGATCCTTCGGCAGCAGCGCCGGCTGGTGATGCATTTCGTCGAGGTACTCGATGATGGCCAGCGACTGCGTGATCCGCAGGCCGTTGTGCACCAGGGTCGGCACGCGCGCCTGCGGATTCACCGCGCGGTATTTCGGATCCCACTGCTCGCCCGCGCCCTTCACGAGATCGACGCCGTGGTAGACGAACGGCAACGACTTCAGGTGCAGCGCGATGCGCACCCGGTAGGACGCCGAGCTGCGCCAGAAACTGTAGAGCTCGAGACTCAAATGACACCTCGGCGGATCTGGTCGAGTTCGATGGATTCGAACAATGCCTTGAAATTGCCTTCGCCGAAACCCTGGTTGCCCTTGCGCTGGATGATCTCGAAGAAGATCGGGCCGATCACGTTGGCGGTGAAGATCTGCAGCAGCACGCCCTCGTCGGTCGAGCCGTTGCCGTCGATGAGGATGCGACGGCGCTTGAGCTCCGCGACGTCCTCGCGGTGGCCCGCGACCCGCGTGGCGATGCCGTCATAGTAGGTGTCGGGCGTGTCCTGGAAGGCCACCTCGCGCGAGCGCAGCACGTCCACGGTGCGATAGATGTCGTCGGTCGACAGCGCGATGTGCTGGATGCCCTCGCCGCGGTACTCGCGCAGGTATTCCTCGATCTGCGACTTGTCGTCCTGCGACTCGTTGATCGGGATGCGGATCTTGCCGCAGGGGCTGGTCAGCGCGCGCGAGAACAGGCCGGTCTTCCTGCCTTCGATGTCGAAGTAGCGGATCTCGCGGAAATTGAACAGCCGCTCGTAGAACTCGCACCACTTGTCCATGTTGCCGCGGTGGACGTTGTGGGTCAGGTGGTCGATCTGCACGAGGCCGGCGGGCGCCAGCGGCTGCACGTCCACCGGCTTGAAATCCACGTCGTATATCGAGCGGTCGCCGTAGCGGTCCACGAAGTAGATGAGCGAGCCACCGATGCCGACGATGGCGGGGATGTTGAGCTCCATCGGACCGACCTGCGAACGATGCGGCTCGGCGCCGAGCTGGATGGCGCGCTCGAAGGCCGCGGCCGCGTCGCGCACGCGGAACGCCATGGCGCACACCGACGGGCCGTGGGCCTGCGCGAAGCGCTGGCCGAACGACCCGGGCTCGGCGTTGATGACGAAGTTGATGTCGCCCTGCGAATGCAGCGTGACGTTCTTGCTGCGGTGGCGGGCCACCACCGGGAAACCAAGTCGTTCGAACAGGCCCCGCAGCAGCTGCGGATCGGGGGCGGTGTATTCGACGAATTCGAATCCGTCGGTGCCCATCGGGTTGGTGTCTGCGGCCATGACTGGCCTCCGGCGAAAAAATTGGTTTCAATTGTAACCAATGGCCCGTCCCCCGAAACTGCATCTCGAGAGATTTCTGCCCTACCGGCTGTCGGTCTTGTCCAATACCGTCAGTTCGGCGATCGCGGCGGCATACTTCATGAACTTCGGCCTGTCCATCCCCGAATGGCGCGTCATGGCGGTGCTCGCCGCCAATCCCGGGCTTTCCGCCGCGGAAGTCACCGCGCGGACCGCGATGGACAAGGTGGCGGTGAGCCGCGCGGTCGCGGCGCTGCAGGCCGCGGGCCGGCTGCACCGCACAACCACGCCCGCGGATCGCCGCCGCACGCACCTGGCGCTGACGCGCGCCGGCGAACGCGTCTACCGGCGCGTCGTGCCGATGGCGCTCGGCTACGAGCGCAGCCTCATCGCCCCGCTGAGCGCGCGCGACCGCGCCACGCTCGACCGGCTGGTGCGCGTGTTGCTAGGCCGCGCGGTCGAGCTCGGCCCGGTGCACGCCGAATGATGGCGCGCATGCCGCATGTATACTTGCGCACTTCGCGCGCGCCCCTGCCCGCCTGAGGATCCCCATGCTCGGCAAGATTCCCGCCGCCCGCCTCGCGCTCATCGAGAAGATAGTCAGGAGCATCCCGCGCGATACGAAGGCGCCGCGCGCGCTCGCCGCGGACTTCCTGCGCACCTTCTTCCGCGGCGTCGCCGAGGAGGACCTGCGCGTGCACGACCCGCGCAACCTGGCGCGCGCCGGGCTCGCCCACCTGGAGTTCGGCCGCACGCGCCGCGGCGGCCGGGTGCTGGTGGATCTCGCCCCGCCGCTCGACACCGCCGCGCCCACCGCCGCGCACCGCGCGCTGGTGCGCCTGGTCGCGCCCGACATGCCGTTCCTGGTCGACTCGATCGGCATCGTGTTCAGCTCCATGAACATCGGCGTGCACCTGATCGTGCACCCGGTGCTGCAGGTGGCGCGCGATGCGCGCGGGCGCCTGGCCGGGGTCGGCGCCGACGGGCGCCGCACCGCGGCCGAGTCGTGGCAGATGATGGAAATCGACCGCCCGGCGGACGAGGCGCAGACGCGCGAGCTGCTGCGGCGGCTGCACGCCGCGCTCGAGGACGTGCGGCGCGCGGTGCAGGACTTCCCGTCGATGCGCCGCCGCATCCGGGCGGTCGAGGGCGAGCTGGCGCGCGCCAAACTACCCGTGCCGCGTGCCGAGCGCGACGAGGCGCGCGCGCTGCTGCGCTGGATGGACGAGGGGCACTTCGTGTTCCTCGGCTACCGCTACTACCACCTGCGCCGCGGCCGCGCGCGCGACGCGCTGGTGCGCGACGCGGACAGCGGCCTCGGCATCCTGCGCGCCGGGCGCCAGCGCAAGCCGCCCGCGCCCATCGTGCTCAGGGGACTGCTGCGCGCGCAGGCGCGCGCGCCGGAGCTGCTGGTGCTCACCAAGGCCAACACTCCCTCCACCGTGCATCGCGCCAGCTACCTCGACTACGTCGGCGTGAAGACCTTCGACGCCGCCGGCCGCGTCAGCGGCGAGCATCGCTTCCTCGGGCTCTGGACCTCGAGCGCCTACCACAAGCCGCCGGCCGAGATCCCGCTGCTGCGACGCAAGCTCGCCAACGTGATCCAGCACTTCGCGCTGCCGGCGCAGAGCCACGACGCCAAGTCGGTGGTGCACGTCATCGAGACGTTCCCGCGCGACGAGCTGTTCCAGACGCCGACGCCGGAGCTCATCGCCAAGGTGCGCGGCATCGTCAATCTCTACGAGCGCCGCCGCGTGCGGCTGTTCTGGCGCCGCGACAGCTACGAGCGCTTCTACTCGTGCCTGGTCTACGTGCCGCGCGACCGCTACAACACCGAGGTGCGCGAGCGCATCGAACGCATCGTGCGCGAGCGCTTCGGCGGCACCGACGTCGAGACGCAGGTGCAGATCTCCGATTCCATGTTGGCGCGGCTGCACGTGCTGGTGCGCACGCCGCAGGGCGCGCCGCCCATCGAGGACGACGGCTCGATCGAAGCCGAGATCGCCGCCGCGGCCGCCACCTGGGAGGACCGCCTGCAGCAGGCGCTGATCGCGCGCGGCCTCGACCGCGACGCCGTGGAGCTCGCCAATCGCTATGCGCGGGTGTTCCCGCTCGCCTATCGCGCCGACGTCGAGCCCGTCCAGGCGCTCGAGGACATCACCGACCTCGAGGCGCTGTCGGCCAACCCGGAAATCCCGCAGCTCAACCTGCGCGCGCATCCCGGCGGCCCCGGCAACCGCGCGCACCTGCGCATCCTGCGCGCCGGCAACCTGATCCCGATCTCCGACATCCTGCCGATGCTCGAGAACTTCGGCCTGCGCGTGCTCGAGGAGCACAACTACTCGATCACCGCGGTGCGGCCCGCGGCGGTGATCCAGGACTTCATGCTCGAGGCGCGCGACCTGAAGCGCGGCGATTTCGCCGCACTCGAGCCGCTGTTCAAGGAGGCGGTGCTCGCGGTGTGGCGCGGCGACGTCGAGAACGACGGTTTCAATCGCCTGCTGCTGTGCGCGTCGCTCAGCGCGCGGCAGATCGTGGTGCTGCGCGCCTACTGCCGCTACCTGCTGCAGACCGGCATCCCGTTCAGCCAGGCCTACATGGAGCGCGTGCTGGTCACGCAGGCGCCGATCGCGCGGCAGCTGGTGCGGCTGTTCGAGACGCAGTTCGAGCTCGACGGGCACGCGCGCGAGCGCGAGCGCGCCGCCGAGCGCATCGCCCAGGGCATCGTGCGCGCGCTCGACAAGGTGGCGAGCCTCGACGAGGACCGCATCCTGCGCGGGTTCCTGGCGGTGATCCGCGCGACGCTGCGCACCAACTACTACCAGAAAATCGAAGCGGGGAAAGACGCCGCCGGCTCCGACAAGAGCTGGCTGTCGTTCAAGCTCGACCCGCACGCCATCCCCGAACTGCCGCTGCCGCGCCCCAAGTTCGAGATCTTCGTGTACAGCCCGCGCGTCGAGGGCGTGCACCTGCGCATGGGCTACGTGGCGCGCGGCGGCATCCGCTGGTCCGACCGCCGCGAGGATTTCCGCACCGAGGTGCTGGGCCTCATGAAGGCGCAGAACGTCAAGAACACCGTGATCGTGCCGGTCGGCGCCAAGGGCGGCTTCTATCCCAAGAAGCTGCCCGCGGGCGGCTCGCGCGAAGAAGTCATGAAGGAAGGCATCGCCAGCTACCAGACCTTCATCCGCGGCCTGCTCGACGTCACCGACAACATCGTCAACGGCAAGATGGTGGTCCGGCCGGGCATCGTGCGCCGCGACGGCGACGATGCCTACCTGGTGGTCGCCGCCGACAAGGGCACCGCGACCTTCTCCGACATCGCCAACGCGATTTCGATCGAGTACGGCCACTGGCTGGGCGACGCATTCGCCTCGGGCGGCTCGGCCGGCTACGACCACAAGGGCATGGGCATCACGGCGCGCGGCGCGTGGGAATGCGTCAAGCGGCATTTCCGCGAGATCGGCGTCGACATCCAGTCGCAGGAGTTCACCTGCGCCGGCATCGGCGACATGTCGGGCGACGTGTTCGGCAACGGCATGCTGCTGTCGAGGCACATCCGCCTGGTCGCGGCCTTCGACCACCGGCACGTGTTCATCGACCCGGATCCGGATGCCGCGGCGTCGTTCCGCGAGCGCGAGCGCCTGTTCAAGCTACCGCGTTCGAGCTGGGACGACTACTCGCGCAAGCTGGTCTCGCGCGGCGGCGGCGTGTGGCCGCGCAGCGCCAAGTCCATCCCGCTGAGCGCCGAAGCGCGCAAGCTGCTGGACCTCGACGTCGAGTCCGCGCCGCCGGTCGACGTGCTGCGCGCCATCCTGCGCATGCGCGTCGACCTGCTGTGGAACGGCGGCATCGGCACCTACGTCAAGGCGCACGACGAATCGCACGCCGAGGTGCGCGACCGCGCCAACGATTCGATCCGCGCCGACGGCCGCGAGGTGCGCGCCCGCGTCATCGGCGAAGGGGGCAACCTCGGCTGCACGCAGCGCGGGCGGATCGAGTACGCCCAGCTGGGCGGCGCGGACCGGAACGGCGGGCGCATCAACACCGACTTCATCGACAACTCGGCCGGCGTCAACACCTCGGACCTCGAGGTCAACATCAAGATCCTGCTCTCCGATGTCATGCGCAAGGGGCGCCTGCCGCTGGCCGCGCGCAACAAGCTCCTCGCCAGCATGACCGACGAGGTCGCCGCGCTGGTCCTGCGCAACAACTACCTGCAGGGACAGGCGATCTCCGTGGTCGAGCAACGCGCCGCCGAGCGGCTCACCGAGTACCGCGGCCTGGTGCGGGCGCTGGAACGCAGCGGCCACCTGAATCGCGCCATCGAGTTCCTGCCGAGCGAGGAAGAATTCCAGGAGCGGCGCAAGCAGCGGCTCGGCCTCACGCGCCCCGAGTTCGCCGTGGTGCTCGCCTACAGCAAGATCTGGCTCAACGACCACCTGCTCGATTCCGACCTGCCCGACGACCCGTATTTCGCGGCCGAGGTGCAACGCTACTTCCCCACCCCGATGCGTCGCCGCTTCGCGCGCGAGATCCCGCGCCACCGCCTGCACCGCGAGATCATCGCCACCGCGACCACCAACAGCCTGGTCAATCGCATGGGCCCGGTGTTCGTTTCGCGCGCGCAGGAGGACACCGGGGCCGCGCCGGCCGTCATCGCGCGCGCCTACGCCATCGCCCGCGAGGTGTTCTCGATGCGCGCGCTGTGGACCGACATCGAAGGGCTCGACAACCAGGTGGCGGCGAAAGTGCAGTACGGCATGTTCTTCCGCACCAGTCGCCTGCTGCGCCACGCGAGTTACTGGCTGCTGCGCAACCGCGACCGCGACCTGCCCATCGAAGTCGCGATGCGCGAGCTGCGCGCCGGCATCGAGGCGCTCGACGACAGTCTCGACAACGTGATGACCGGCGCCGCGCGCGCGCAGCACGACACCGTGTACGACGAGCTGACCGGCGGCGGGGTGCCCGAGAAACTCGCGCGCCGCGTCGCACGACTCACCGTCATGGAGCCCGCGCTCGACATCGTGAACCTGGCGCGCTCCGAACGCGCCGCGGTGGCCGACGTGGCGCACGCCTGGTTCGAGCTCGGCAAGGAGCTCGGGCTCGAATGGCTGCACGTGGAAATCGACCGGCTCACGGTCGACGGATCCTGGCAGGCGACCGCGCGCACCGGCCTGCGCGACGCGGCCATGCGTGCGCATCGCGAACTCACCCGGCAGGTGCTGCGCGCCAGGGGTGCGCGCCGCGTCGACGAGCGGCTGGCGCGCTGGAGCGCGGCGCGCGACGCGGCGCTCGCGCCGTGGAAGCGCACGCTGGCCGAGATGCGCAGCTCCGGCAGCGCCGACTTCGCCACGCTGACCGTGGGCGTCGACGCGATCCGCGCGCTGGCGGGAAGTTAGGCCAGCCCGCGCATACACGCCGACCGGAATGCGCACGGCGCTCGTCATCACCTCCCACGAGCGCCCCGATGCGCTGGCCGCGGTGCTCGGCAGCGTCGCCCGGCAGCGCCACGCGCCCGACGAAGTGATCATCGCCGATGATGGCTCGGGCGCGACGACCCAGGCCGTCATCGGGGCGTTCGTCAGCGGCCGCGGCGCGGAGGCGCGCGTGGTCACGCAGCCGCACGACGGTTTCAGGCTGACGCGGCTGCGCAACCTCGCGATCGCCGCCAGCCGCAGCGACTACCTGGTGTTCATCGACGGCGACATGCTGCTGCACCCGGAATTCATCGCGGACCACCGCAGGCTCGCGCGGCGCGGCTGTTTCACGCAGGGCGTGCGGGTGCGCGCCGACGCGCGCCTCACCGCCCGGCTGATCGAGGACCCGGCGCGCTGGCCGGGAGTGGCCGCCCGCGGCCTGGGAGGCCTGCGCCGTGCCTATCTACTGCGCTCGCCGGCGTTGTCCGCGGCCACGCGCCGGCTGGCAAACAACCTGGTCGCCATCAAGGGATGCAACCAGGCCTTCTGGCGCACCGACCTCGAGCGCGTCAACGGTTTCGAGGAGCGGATGGTCGGCTGGGGACCGGAGGACAAGGAGCTGTGCGCGCGGCTGGAGCACGCCGGCGTCCGCCGCCAGACGCTGCTGTTCGGCGGCCTCGCCTGCCACCTGCACCATCCGCCGGCATCGCGCGGCGCGCTGCGCGCCAATCTCGCGGTGCTCGCCCGGACCCGGGCCGAGCGCCGCATTCGCGCCGAACGCGGCCTCGACGCTCACGCCGGGCCGTAAAGTCCGCTACCATTGCGCCCCCGATTTTGGAGGTCGCGCATGCCCGGTAAGCTGATCCTTGTTCGCCACGGCCAGAGTGTCTGGAACGTGGAGAATCTCTTCACCGGATGGCATGACGTCGATCTTTCCGAGCAGGGGCGCCTCGAGGCGCGGTCCGCCGGCGTCGAGATCAGGAAGGCCGGCCTGGTCCCGGACATCGCCTTCACCTCGGTGCTCAAGCGCGCCGTGCGCACGTTGTGGATCGTGCTCGACGAGATGGACCTGATGTGGCTGCCGGTGGAGCGCAGCTGGCGCCTCAACGAGCGCCACTACGGCGCGCTGCAGGGACTCGACAAGGCGCAGACCGTGGAGAAGCACGGCGAGGCGCAGGTGAAGATCTGGCGCCGCAGCTACGACATCCCGCCGCCGCCGCTGGAAGCCAGCGACAAGCGCCACCCGATCCACGAACGCCGCTACGCCAACCTCGATCCGCGCGTGTTGCCGGCCAGTGAATCGCTCAAGGACACGCTCGCGCGGGTATTGCCTTTCTGGAACGACCGCATCGTCGCCGAGCTCAAGCTCGGCAAGAACGTACTGGTCGCGGCGCACGGCAACAGCCTGCGCGCCATGGTCAAGATGCTCGACAACGTCAGCGAAGCCGACATCACCGAGCTCAACATCCCGACCGGCGTGCCGCTGGTGTACGAGCTCGACGCGGCGCTCAAGCCCGTCAAGAGCGGCTATCTCGGCGATCCCGAGGCCATCAAGGCCGCGGCCGAGGCCGTCAGGAAGCAGACTGAAAAGAAGAAATAGCGCGGCGTAGTAGCTAGGGCGGCCCGCGCCTCAGGCCGGCGGCCCTTCGCGCGGCACCTGCTTCGCGCTCCAGCCGTCGTAGCGCCCGCCCATTTCCTTGGCCTGGTCGGTCAGGCGGCGGCTGAGCTCCTGCATGTCCGGCACGGTGAGCTGCATCGACTTGTGGGCGTGCAGGCTGTAGCGCAGCGCGCCGCTCTCCGGCTCGTCGACCACGTCGGCATCGAAGCCCTCGTTGCGCAGTCGCGCGGCCAGCCGCTCGGCGGCGTCCTGGGTCGGGAACGCCAGGAAGAAATCCACGTCGTGCGGCTTGAACGGATCGGAGCCGCGCTTGCGCAACTGGTCGATGAGTCGCGCGTCCCAGGAGTCGTTCTGCCGCTGCTGCAGCTTGCGGAGGTTCTGCCAGATGCGCCACGCCGCGACGAATCCGCCGATGATGGCGAACACGAAGATCCACGTCGTGGAGAAATTCATGCGCTGCCCTTTCCCGGCCTATTCATCTTCGGCGATGGTGACCTTGAGCCCGGACAGCGCCGCGGTGATCTCGACCTGGCAGGACAGGCGCGAGTTCTCCTTGTAGTGCGCGAGCTCGGTGAGCAGGTCGCGCTCGTCCGACATCGGCGGCGGCAGCTTGTCGGCCCAGGCCGGGTCGACGTAGATGTGGCAGGTCGCGCAGGAACACATGCCGCCGCAGATCGCGGCCACGCCATAGTCCAGCTCGCGCAGCACTTCCATGACCTTGAGTCCCGGCTTCGCCGCCACTTCATGGGACACGCCGTCCCGATCGATCACCTGCAACGTGGTCATTCCGTCCAATGTCTCGTGTAGCGCGCCATTGCGCGGCGCTAGTGTGCCGAGGTCAGGCGTCCGGCGCCAGCGCGAGCAGCCTTCGCAGCGCGGAGGATTCCACCTGCAGGTCGGTGGCGGGCACGTTGCGCTCCAGCCGGCGCGCGCGGTACCAGAGATAGGTCAGCAGGTTGAACACGCGGGTGAGCTCGACCAGCATGCCGGGCGTCACGCCCGCCGCACCGAGGCCGGCCGCTTCGATCAGCAGCGGACCATGCGGCACGGCGCGCGGGTAATAGGCCAGTATGCAGGCGAGGTCGAGCAGCGGATCGCCGCGCTGCGCGTACTCCCAGTCGATCAGGTAGATGCGGTCGGCGGTGAGCACGTTGCCCTCGTGGAGGTCGTTGTGCACCACGCACGGCTCGCGCCGCGTACTGTGCGACCGCTCGAGCGCCTCCTCGCCCCGCCCTAACAAGCTGGAGATGCGCGGCGCCTCTTCCGGCTGCGCGCGCGTGATCGCGTCGGCATAGCGCCGCGCCGCCGCCATCGGGTCGAAGCGCGGCAGCGGCGGCGCCGGCAGCGCATGCAGCGTGCGCAACCGTTGTCCGAGCGCGCGCAGGTCGCGCATGCGCGTGAAATAGTGCGCCGTCCAGGGCCGCCCCTCGACGTAGTCGGTGACGAAACACGAGCGGTCCGGGCACGCATGGATGATGTGTGGCGCGATGCCCGCCTCGGCCGCGAGGCCGTGCAGCGCGATCTCGCGGTCACGATCCAGGCCCGGGTCGAGCCCCGAGTTGTCGTTCAGCCGGACGACGAAGCGGCCGCGGCGCGTGCGCACCAGGAAACTGCGGTTGACCTTGCCGCCGCCGAGCAATTCCTGCGAATACGGTGCATCGCCGTTCTCGCAGCCGGGCACGTGCTGCAGGAGTCCCTCGTCGATCATGCGGGCACCGCCTGGGTGGTTAGCCGTCGACGCCAGGCGACGAAGCCGCTGGCCGCGATGGCGATGAACAGCACGTTGAGCAGCGCGAGCCAGGGCAACCGCTGCTTCCAGAACAGGTAGGCGAGCGCGGTGTCGATGACGATCCAGTACAGCCAGTTCTCGAGCCGCGCGCGCGCCGCGAGCCAGGTCGCCAACAGGCTGAACCAGGTCGTCAGCGAGTCGAGCAGCGGCCAGGCCGCCTGGGTCTCGCTGGCGAGCACGCGCGCGCTGGCGAACGACAGCAGCACGCAGCCCGCCGCGGCCGCGAGGTGCCGGTGCAGCGGCCAGCGGCCCACGCGCACCTCGCCTTGCGCCGCGTCCCGCGTCCAGTGGATCCAGCCGTACACGGCCATGCCGACGAAGAACACCTGCAGGCCCGACTGCATCGGCAGGCCGCGCAGCCCGGCGAGCAACGCGGCGCACGCCGAGCTCACCGCGCCGGACAGCCAGCAGAGTCGCTCGCGGCGCGCGGCGAGCACGGCGTAACCGGCCCCGGTCACCATCGCCAGGATCTCGAGGCCCTCGAGCACTTCGGCAGGCAGCGTCACGGCGCGCGCATCGACCCGGGTGGGCTAACCCAGGGGGCCAAGCACCTTCATGACGAAGATCGACTTGCCGTCCCGCTCGAAGGTGGGACGCAGCTCGCGCGCCAGGGCTTCCATGACCTGCTCGTACTCTCCGAACACCTGCGTGCTCATGTCGTTGGTGATGACCTTGAATCGTCCGTCGGCATTCAGGCGATCGATGAAATCCCGGATCGGCGGGATGAACTCGTCGCGCAGTGGATAGAGGCTGATCTCGACGCCGATTTTCATCTGGTCTCCGTCACCGGAAAGTGTACGTGACGCTGATGCCCGCGTGGCGGGGGTCGCCCGCCTGCACGTAGCGCTTCGGCACGAATTCCGGCGGTTCGTTCGCGAAGAAGAATCCGCGCTGCGAATAGTACCTGTCGAACAGGTTCTGCACCCACACTTCCGCGCGCCAGCGTTCGCCGGAGTAGCCGGCCTTGACGTGGGTCAGGACGCGCGCCGGCGCCTTTTCGTCGTTCGAGGTGTCGAAGTAGAAGTCATCCATGCCGGCGAAATCCACGCGGGTGTACCAGCCGCGCGCGTGGCGGTACTCGACGCCGAGGTCATAGGTGTACCCGGGCGCGGCGGCCTGCTGGCGGCCGTCGAGGTTGCGGTCGTTGAATGGATAGTTGAAGTACTGCGACTGCAGCAGCGAGCCGCGCACGTCGAGCAGCAGCTGCGGGATCGGCGCCCAGCGCAGCGTGCCTTCGAGGCCGTAGTTCTCGCCGCCGTCGGCGTTGTCGGTGTACAGCACGAAAGACAGGGGATTCCCCGGCTCGAGCTGTTCGCCGGTATGGACCTGCTGGTCGTGGCGCCGCATGTAGAAGAGCGCCACGTCGGCGGCGAGCGTGCCCTGCTGGTAACGCATTCCGACTTCGAAGTTGTGCAGCAGCTCCGCGTCGAAGCTGCGCGCCGCGGGCGGCACATCCGCGCCGATGTTGAAGCCGCCGGCCTTGTAGCCGCGCGCCAGCGTCACGTAGCCGCGCGTGCTCGCCGAGAACTCGTGCCGCAGGCTGAGCGAACCGCCGAACATGGTCTCGTCGGGCGAAAAGGCCGCGCCGGCGCTGTCGTGGTAGTCGGCGCTGCGGTTCTCGCCGCGCAGGCCCAGCTCGAGCACCGTGGCCGGCGCGATGCGCCAGTCCACTTCTCCGTAAATGGCCAGGTTGGTGGCGCGGTAGTCGCTGTCCAGCGTGCTCTCGCCATCACCCCATTTCTTGTCGCGCCACACGTCGTACTGCGTGACGTCCTCGTCGGTGCGCAGCAGGTAGACGCCCGCGAGCCAACCGAAGTCCGCGCCGGCTTCGGTCGAGGCGTGCGACACCAGCCGCAGGTCCTCGCTCAGCGTGCGGCGCTCGCGATCGAAGCGCTCGAAGTAGTCGTACGGCGACTCCGCGCCCCAGCTCTGGTCGTTGCCCCAGTCGCCGTCGAAGGAGTACACGCTCTTCGAATCGCCGATGGCGGTGCGGCTGGTGACGTCGAAGTGATCCGCGCCGGTGTAGTCGAGGCGCAAAGCCGCGGCGTTCACGCGTTGCGTGTCCTGCCCGGGCTTGTCCGACAACGTGGTCCGCGAGTTGTCGATCGAGAACGCGTCGTAGCCGTTGTCGAGGTCGGCCCACATCCAGGTGAAGTCCGCGTGCAGCGACGCGAACGGCTGGCCCGCGAGCCGCAGGCGCGCATTGCCCTCGTCGTAGCCGTTGGTGTCGTCGCGGCCGAGATAGCTGTCGTGCCTGAACCCATCGCTGCGGTACTTGCCGGCCGCGACCCGCCACGCGGCCTCGCCGCTGCCGAGCGGGCCGCCGACGGCGGCGTTCGCGCCCCAGGTGCCATGGTCGCCGAAGATCACGTCGGCGCGCCCATCGGCCTCGCGACTCGGCGCGCGGGTGTTGATGGCGATCAAACCACCGAGCGCGTTGGCGCCGTACGCCGTGCCCTGCGGCCCGCGCAGCACCTCGATGCGATCCACGTCGGCGAGGCTCGCCGGCATGCCGACGCCCGAGAAGTCGATGCCGTCGATGAGAAAGCCGATGGAAGGATTCGGCGCGCCCTGCCATTGCTCGAGCTCGCCGATGCCGCGCAGCTGGAAAAAGCGCGGGCGGGACGTGCCGCCGGCCCAGTTCAGATTCGGCACCAGGTTGAGCACGTCCTGGAAATGCTGCACGCCGGCCGACTCGAGCGTGTGCGCGTCGAGCACCGTGGCGCTCGCCGGCAGGCTCTCCAGCCTGCGGTCGCGCAGCTGCGCCGTGACCACGACTTCGTCGAGCGACGATGCCTCCGTGCTCGCCGGCGCCGCGGACGCCGCGAACGGGACAAACAACCATGGAAGCGCGCAGAGCGCGCGGATCGAGAGCGGCATTCCTATCCCTCCGCCGGTACTAACCGGATCAGGTTCTACGGGTTCGCGGCCCATCCGCATCTCAGGCTGGTGCACGCGCACCGGCCACCCCGAGGTGGGGCGAATCTTAGCGGAAACTGCTCCTTGAGTGCTGTCGGTTTGCGGGTAGAATTCGCCGCCCGCCGAGACACCCACATGAGCCGCCGCATCCGCATTTTCCAGGTCGACGCGTTCACCACCGAACGCTTCACCGGCAATCCCGCCGGCGTGGTCCTCGATGCCGACGGACTCACCGACGCCGAGATGCTGGCGATCGCGCGCGAGCTCAACAACGCCGACACCGCGTTCGTGCTGCAGCCGGATGGCTCCGACCACGAGCTGCGCGTGCGCTTCTTCACGCCGCGCACCGAGGCGAGCTTCGTCGGTCACGCCACGGTGGCCACGCACTTCGTGCTGTCGCGCGACGGCGCGACGCGGCCCGGCAACGACGGCCGCGTGCGCCAGCGACAGAAGTCGGGCGTGGTGGACATCGAGGTGCGGGGCGAAGGCGCGCTGCGTCGCATCGCCGTGCGGCAGCCGGCGCCGCCGCTCGGCCGGCAGCTCAACGACCGCGAGCGACTCGCGGTGCTCGACTCGCTGGCGCTATCCACCGGCGACATCGACACGCGCTGCCCGCTGCGCATCGTCGGCGGCGCGGGTACCCGCCTGTTGATCGGCGTGCGCAGCACCGAACAGCTCAAGCAGCTCAAGCCCGACTTCTCGCGCCTCACGACGCTCTCGGCGCAGCTCGGCGCCGCCGGCTTCTTCGTGTTCACGCTGTCGCACGCGCTGCCGGGCTGCCTCACCGAGTCGCGCATGTTCTGCCCGGCGCTCGGCATTCCCGAGGATCCGGTCAGCGGCAACGCGCACGGGTTGTTAGGCGCGTACCTCGCCGAGCAGGGGCTGCTGGCGCAGTCCAGCGCGCGCGCGCAGTTCACCGGCGCGCAGGGCCACCACGTGCACCGCGCCGGCCGCGTCGACGTGGAACTCGAGTTCACCGACGGCAAGCTCGACGGCGTGTGGATCGTCGGGCAGGCGGTGGAGATCTTCGAAACCGCGATGACGCTGTGAGCTGCCGCGCTGGTTTGTCGGCAAGAGGCGTCACCCCGGGCGCTTCCGTTGCGAGAACCCCTTAAATCACGTAGATTCCGCGCCCGCACGCATTGCTGATCCAAACGGGATTCCCATGCCGCTCAAATTCGAGAAGAACACGGAAGCCTTCCTCGCCGTCCTCGCGGTGGTCGTCGGCGCGGACAATGCCGGCAGCCTCGAAGAGCGCGATTTCCTCTTCAGCAAGGTCAAGGGCATCCCGGTCTTCGGCAACCCGAGCTCGCAGGATTTCAACAAGCTGCTCGGCCAGGTGACCGACGCGATCTACGCGCAGCTGCCGCTGGACGATGGCGCGATTTCCCCGGCCGGCATCGACACGCTGCTCGGCGAGGCGAAGAACGCGCTGAGCCCCGAGCTGCGCAAGACGCTGGTGGCGACCGCCGCGGAGCTGGTCGACGCCGATGGCGCCGAGGCGTCCGAGAAAGCGCTGCTCGACAAGATCCGCCGCGTCCTCGGCTGACACCTCCCGCAGCCGCGGCGCTGCGAGGCAGCGCCGCAAACTAGTGCGGCGCGTACCGGTTCGGATCGATCCCCTCGCCCACCGTGCGCGGCTGCCAGCCGCTGGTGCCATGCACGATGGTGTCGGGAATCATCGTCTCGACCCAGTTCGCACCGGCCGCGTCACCCAGCCGCAGGATGGTGAGCTTCAGCGACGGCACGATCCACAGGCGCTGCTGATGGCTGCCTTCCAGCCACGCCAGGTCGTGCGCCGCGAAATCCCCGCCGACCCGCGTGAAATACCCGCGCTCCGATTCCGCGCGCACCGGTTGCAGCATGCGTGTCACGTAGCCGGGCGGCGCTAGCTGGTTACCCTCGAACACACCGTCGTTGGCCAGCGCCTCGGCGACGCGCATCCAGTCACCGATGCGCGCCTGCACGCAGCAGCCGGCATCGACGCCCTCGGGCCTGCGGGCGCTCGAGCCGCGCCTGAACTCGAGGTCGCCCCCGCCCATCGGCTGCCACAGTTTCTCGACCACCAGTTGCGGATACGCCTTGCCGCCCACCTTTTCCAGCACCATCGCCAGCAGGTCCATGGATTGCGCGGCCGTGATGTCCTCGCGGCCGAGCGCCAGCAGTTCGCGCAGCGGCGCATCGCCGGCCGCGCCCGCCGCGCCGCCGATGTAGTTAGAGGCCGGCACGTCGAGGCCGGCGAGCTGGCGGTCGTTGAGCGCGGCGCCCGCGGTCAGCGCCAGCAGCACGGGCGCGAAGCCCGGGTCGACCCGCGTGTCGCTGTTCGTGTCGCCCCAGTACTTCTCGAACACGATGTGGCCGCCGCGGCCCACCACCAGCGCGGAACTATGGTGACGGGCGGCATAGTCGACCGCGGCGTTGATGACGGCGGGATCGAGCCCCGCTTCGCCCACCGACACGCGGGGCTGCGGCGGTCCGGCCTCCAGTGTCACGACTACCGGCGTTCCCTGTGGATCGTGGATATAGAGCGCGACCGCGGCGGCGAGCACGGCGACGATGACGACGAGCGCCCAGGTCTTTTTCATGTTTGCGCCTTCATCAGTTTCCCAACGGGTGACAGGCTACCGCGCGACCCTGCGACAGTTCGAGCACGTGCGTGGTGTGCGCCGGCCATTCGTCGCGATGATGCGTGGCAATGACGCAGCTGCCGCCGGCTTCGAGCCAGCGATTCAGGCGATGCGCGAGATCGGCGCGCGTCGGGCGATCGAGCCCGGCGAACGGCTCATCGAGCAGCGCGAGCACCGGCTCGCGCGCCCAGGCACGCGCGAACAGCACGCGGCGCGCCTGGCCATACGACATTTCCGCCAGCGTGCGCTCGCGCAAGCCCAGGATCCCGAAGCGGCGCAACGCGCGCTCGGCATGACGCCGGTCGGCGGCCGTGATGGCCTGGTTGAGCCCGATGCTCGCGTGGCGCCCCGAGGCGACGGCTTCCATGACCGGCATTTTCGGCGCGTGCCAGGTCTGCAGGTGCGGCGCGACGTACGCGGTGCGCAGCTTGAAGGTCTCGAGCGGCACGCCCGGCGCGATGCCCGCGCGCCGGATCGCGCCGCCCGCGGCCACCGGGTGATCGCCGTACAGGGTGCGCAACAGCGTCGACTTCCCGGAACCGTTGGCGCCATGCACCACCCAACAATCGCCCGACGCGATCTCGAAGCCGATGCGGTGCAGGATCTGCACGTCATCGACGAACACGTCGGCGCGCTCGAGGCTCACCAGCACGCGCCGGCGCCCGGACGGGCGCGCGCGGCGGCGCGGCGATTTCGCGAGGAACACCGCGGCCTCCTGCTCCAGCAACTCCCGCGCGCGTGGCGCGCGCATGGCGCCGGCGCGCTTCACGCGCCCGCGCTCGAGCTCCAGCAGATGCGTCATGGATTCGGGCACGTCGCCGCGGCGATGCGTCGCGAATACCCACGGCATGCGCGAGCGCGCGGTGGAGTCGAGCCACCCCAGGAAAATGGCGTGATGCTTCGCGTCCAGGCCGTTGGCCACTTCGTCGAGCAACAGCAGCCGCGGGCGGCTCGCCAGCGCGCGCGCAATCAACACCAGGCGGCGCTCGCCGTACGACAGCGTGAGGAAGCGCCGCGCGGCGAGCTTTGCGACGCCGAGCCGGCCCAGCAAGGCTGCGACACGCCGATCCTCGGCCGGCGTCAACGCCCGCATCGGGATGTCGGTGCGATGCAGCCCGGTACCCACGACTTCGTGCGCCGTGAAGTTCCAGTCGTAGTGCTCGTAGCGATCCTGGCGCTCGGCGCCGACGTAGGCGATCTCCTCGGCCACTCCCGCGGGCGTGTCGAAGATTTCACCAGCGGTTCGATAGCGACGCTGTCCACGATCGGGCTTGGGCCACACGGCGCCCGAAACCATCTTGAGGAGCTGTGTCTTGCCGGCGCCGTTGCCGCCCACCAGCAGCCAGCGCTGTCCCGGCCGGATGCGCCAGGACACGTCGCGCAGGACGGCGCGACCGCCACGATCGAGATCGACGTGGCGGAGAGTGACGGCGAGTTGCGACTGGGAGACTCGGGCGCTCGGCATGCGAGCGCGCGAGCTTACCTCAGGAGGCGGCCAGGGATGGGACCGGCTGGTCGCCGGGCAGGCGCGCATCCGGCGCGTATGCCGGCAGGTCGGCCTGCGCGAACAGGCTGTCGAAATCCGCGGCCAGCACGCTGTCGAACAGCTGCTCGATGTCGTCGAGCACGAAGTAGGTCTTCTGGTAGGAATCGATCAGGTAGTTGGTCCGCAGTACGCGCTGCAGGTCGAAGGCGATGCGCGCGGGCCCGGCCGCGCGGGTCGCGTAGATGGTTTCGCCGCTGGAAGACAGGATGCCTGCGCCATAGGCGCGCAGGCCTCGACCCGTAGCAACCAGCCCGAACTCCACCGTGTACCAGTACAGCCGCGCGAGCATCTTGAGCGCGGCGGGATGCTGGGCGTGGGCGCCGATCGCGCCGTATGCCTGGATGAAGTTCGCGAAAACCGTGTGCGCGAGCATCGGCAGATGCCCGAAGAAATCGTGGAACAGGTCGGGCTCGACGAGGTAATCGAGCTCGTCGCGCCGGCGCATCCACACCGTGACGGGGAAGCGGCGTTCGGCCAGATGCGCGAAGAAGTCGGCTTCCGGGATCAGGCCCGGCACACCGATCACCTCGAACCCGGTGAGGCGCTGCAGTCGCTCGCTCGCTTCCTCGAGCACGGGGATGCTGTGCGCGTCGGCGCCTAACAAGCGCAGCCCGGCGAGAAATTCGGGGGCGGCGTGCTCGCCCATGAGACCGAGCTGCCGCTCGTAGAGGGTGCGCCAGATGGCGTGCTCGTCGGCGGTGTAGCTGCCGTAGTCCTGGGGAAGCCGGAAGTCGGCCGCGGCGCGGGCATAGTCGCCGCGCAGTTTCACGGCGGATTGCGCGGGGGCGGCGGGTGATTGGGCCATGGGGCGCATCATCCGCTCGGCTGGTTGATGAAAAATGGCTAATCCTGTCGGGTGACATCCATAAATATGCGACATTTCTCCAACCAGGTGTCTTTTTGTGGTGAAATCCGCCAACCATGAAACTCGACAAGACTGATCGACGAATCCTGGATGTGCTCCAGGCCGACGGGCGCATCAGTGTCACCGACCTCGCCGAGCGGGTCGGCCTCTCGGCCACGCCCTGCGCGCGGCGCATCCGCCAGCTCGAAGACTCGGGACTCATCCAGGGTTACGCGGCGCTGGTCGACCCGAAGCGCATCGGGCCCAACATCCAGGCCATCGTGCAGATCAAGCTCGAGCAGCACTCGGACGAGATCGTCGAACGCTTCCGCAGGACTTTGATCGACCGGCCAGAGGTCCTGGCCTGCTACACGCTCACCGGCGAGATGGATTTCCTGTTGCACGTCATCGTGCGCGACATCGAAGCCCTTTCGGACTTCACCATGCGGCGCCTGCTGCGTGTCTCCGGCGTGCGCGACGTGACTTCATCGATCGTGCTCGAGACCGTCAAGCGCTCGGCGGTCATTCCCCTCGAGGAACTGGCGCCGCAGTGACGGCGCAGCAGGCCGTCGCGCACGAAGCCGGTAAGTTGCGCCGGATGCAACCCGCCCGCACGGGACAGCACGGCCGAACGGCCGTTGAGACTGCGCATCGCCACGATCAGGCGGGCAGGCGTGCCAGCACGTATTCGACCACGCGGTCGCAGCGCTCGGCGCCGAAATCGAAGATGCCCGAGCTCTCGCCCTGCAGGCGGCGCGACAGGTCGCCGCGCAACTGCCGCTGCGCCCGGAACAGGCGCGTGCGCACCGTGTTGGCGTTTAGCTCCAGCACCTCGGCGGTCTCGCGCACGTCGAGTCCCTCGACCACGCGCAGCACGAACACCATGCGGAAATTCTCGGGCAGCGCGTCGATGGCGTGTTCGAGCAGCGCGCGCGCATGCGCGGCTTCCACGAACTGCTCGGCGGACGGCGGCTCGCTGCCCTGCTGCTCGGCGGGCGTCAGCAACTCCTCGCGCACCTCGTCGATCGACACGGTGTCGCTGCGGTCGCGACGACGCATCATCAACGCCTCGTTGAGCGCCACGCGTGTCAGCCAGGCGCTGAAGCGGCCCGTGGGCTTGTACGAATCGAGGTGCGTGAAGGCCCGCAGGTAGGCTTCCTGCACGGCGTCTTCGGCCGCGTCGGAATCCCGCAGCACGCTGCGCGTGACCCGAAACAGGCGGCGGTTGTGACGTCGCATCAGCGCTTCGAACGCCGACTTGTCGTGCTGGCGAGCCAGCTCGACCAGGCGGTCGTCGGGTACGTCGCTCAGCGTGCGCCAGGCCGTGGGGCGGACTTCACCGGATTGGAGTTGTTCTGTGTTCATGGCTTGTGAATGCACCCGTTGAGTTGCGCGTTCCCGCCATAAGGTTCCCCGCCGCGAATATGTTGCGTGGCAATAACGTGGATCAATCAGTGCCCGGCATCGGCGGCCGGCGCGGGTCCGGCCCGCTGGGCGGTGCTGCGCTTCAGCAGGAACACCAGCGGGACCATGAACAGGTAGCTCCACGTGATGAGCTTGAACACATCGAGCATGGCGCCCATCTGCGCCTGCAGCCCGACTTCGTGCGCCACCACCGCGAGCCCGCGCGGATCGGTCGGCGGCAGCCCCAGCCGGCGCATGTAGTCGACCAGGCCCTCCTGGTACTGCGAGACGAACGCGCCGAGCTCGTTCCACAGGATCTGCGACTGGTGCGCGAGCAGCGTGGTGACGATGGAAATGCCGACGGCCGAGCCGAGGGTGCGCACCAGGCTGTAGAGCCCCGCCGCCTCCGCCATGCGGCGCGGGTCGAGCGTCGCGTAGGCGACCGTCGAGAGCGGCACGAACACCAGCCCCAGGCCGATGCCCTGCAGGAACGCGGGCCAGATGATGTTGAGCTGCGTGACGTCGAGCGAGTAGTAAGTCATGCCCCACGAGCCGGCGGCGCCGAATGCGAGCCCGGCCAGCACCAGCCAGCGCGCATCGATGTGCGAGACCAGCCTTCCCACGACCAGCATGGTCATCGCGGTGGCGATGCCGCGCGGCGCCATCAGCAGGCCGGTGGTCACGATCGGGTAGCCGAGCAATCCCTCGAGCAGTATCGGCTGCAGGACCAGGCCGCCGAACATGCCCAGGCCCATGCAGGCGATGACCAGCGAGGACATGCCGAAGTTGCGGTCCGCGAAGATCTTCACGTTGAACAGCGCGGTACGCGGGTTGCGCAGCGAGTGCACGATGAACACCGTGAGCCCGCTCAGCGCCAGCGCCGCGCCCCAGCGGATGTCGAGCGCCTCGAACCAGTCCTGCTGGTTGCCGCGATCGAATACGTATTGCAGCCCGGCAATGCCGAGCGCCATGAACGCGAAGCCGAACCAGTCCATGCGGCGCGCGCGGCGCGGCGAGTCCGGGACGAACTGCGAAGCGAGGAACAGCGACAGCAGTCCCACCGGCAGGTTGATGTAGAACGTCCAGCGCCAGCTGCCCACGTCCGTGAGCCAGCCACCGAGCGTCGGGCCCGCCACCGGGCCCACCATGACGCCCAGTCCCCAGATCGCCATGGCCTTGCCGCGCTCGTGCAGTGGATAGGCGTCGGCCATGATGGCCTGCGACAGCGGCACCAGCGCCGCGCCGAAAATTCCCTGCAGCAGCCGGAAGAACACCAGCTGCGCCACCGACTGCGAGATGCCGCACAGCGCCGAAGCGCTGACGAACCCCGCGATGCTGAGCAGCAGGAAGCGCTTGCGCCCCAGCACGTCGGCGAAGTGACCGGTCAGCGGCATGAAGATCGCCGAGGA
>DASSRK010000118.1:0-3685 GCA_035701825.1 Steroidobacteraceae bacterium | reverse complement strand
GGCCCGGGCGGCGCCGCGGGCGCAGCAGCGGGCGCCGGCGTGGCCGGGGCCTTGTTCACACCAGAGGTGTCGATACGAGTCGCAGCTTCCATCTTGGTTCGTAATTCCGCACGTTCAGGGCCAGTCGACTGTCACGGCTATCGCTGCCGGACCGCACGCGTCGCAGGAAGGCCAGTCGCCACTCGGGCTGGTATCTGCCATTGGTCCTACAGGATCGCACCCGCTTATGCTGCAATGGTTATGTCGGCACGCCGCTGCGCGGCTTCACATTCCGTGGCGCGGTTCCCCGGAAAGCTGCGACGTGGTTCGCAGTTTGAAGTGGACGTAATGTGCAGACCGCGCGCCGCGCCAACGCCGTTTATGCCCTTGACTCTTTCAACCAGGAATCACGCTTCATGAATGCACCGCGTCATCTGCTAGCCACCGCCGTCTCCTGCGCCGCCCTCGGGCTCGCCGCGCACGTCGCCACCGCGGACAGCGGCACCGCCATCACTATCTACAGCTCGGCGCAGCCGGGCGGGATCTCGCCCGAGTACTACCGGCCGATCCCGGGGCAGGGCGCGCCGAACGCGATGTCGGTGCCGGGGTACGCGCTGGTGCGCGAGGAGCGGCCAATGAAAATCGCCGCGGGTCGTTCGCAGGTGTCCTTCACGGACGTGGCGGCGTTGATCGATCCGACCACCGTGACGTTCACGTCGCTCACGGATCCCGCCACGCGCGTGCTCGAGCAGAACTTCCAGTTCGACCTGGTCAGCACGCAGAAACTGCTGCTCAAGTTCATCGATCGCGAGATCACCGTGGACAAGAACGCGGGCAACACGGTGACGCCGATCACCGGCACGTTGCTGTCGGCGATCGATGGCATCGTGCTGAAGGGCAAGGACGGGTCTATCTACTCGCTGCCGGCGTATACCTCGGTGCGATTTCCGGACCTGCCTGGTGGGCTCAACACGCGGCCGACGCTGGTGTGGGACATCCATTCGCCTTCGGGCGGCACGCAGCAGACCCGCGTGTCTTACCAGACCGGTGGGGTCACCTGGTGGGCGGACTACAACCTGATCTTCGCGGAGGGCGCGGACGCGAACAGTGGCACGTTGGACCTGTCGGCCTGGGTCAGCATCATCAACCAGTCTGGGGCGACGTATGGCGACGCGAAGCTCAAGCTGATCGCGGGCGACGTGCAGCGCGTATCACCCGGGCAGGACGTGGTCGCCAAGCGGCCGCGGGTCAGCATGGCCATGGAAGCCACCGCGGCACCCGCGGGCTTCGAACAAAAGGACTTCTTCGAGTTCCACCTGTACACGCTCGGCCGCCCGACCACGCTGCCCAACAACTCCACCAAGCAGATCGAGCTCTTCGACCAGGCGAAGCAGATCCCGGCGAAGAAGCTACTGGTGTACTACGGCGCGCCGGTGGGGTGGACCTACGGCAGCCCGGCGACCGAACGCAACCTCGGCATCGAGACCAACAAGAAGGTCGACGTGTACCTCGAGTTCAAGAACGACAAGCAGTTCGGGCTTGGCGTACCGCTGCCCTCGGGGCGCCTGCGCGTCTCGCAGCTCGACAAGGCCGACGACAGCCTCGAGTTCATCGGCGAAGACGTCATCGACCACACGCCGAAGGACGAGACGGTGCGCGTCAAGCTCGGCTCCGCCTTCGACGTCGTGGGCGAGCGCCGCCAGGTGAACTTCTCCGTCGACACCACCGCGAAGTGGATGGAAGAAGAATTCGAGATCAAGCTTCGCAACCACAAGCCCCAGCCGGTCGAAGTGCTCGTGAAGGAAAACCTCTACCGCTGGAGCAACTGGAAGATCCTCACCAAGAGCACCAACTTCACCAAGGAAGACGCGCGCACGATTGTCTTTCCCGTGAAGGTCGCGAAAGACGGCGAGACCGTCGTGAGGTACCGCGTCAGATATACGTGGTGAAGACGGTGCCGGAGCATGCATTCCGGCATAACTCAAAACCGTTGATCGGGTGTTGCGCCGGCGCGAGCCGATTCTGCGGTAGTGCGTGCCGTGCGGAGTTATGCCGGAATGCATGCTCCGGCACCGTCTTGGACAGACGCCAAGTCGAGCACCACCCACGCCGAAGCGTGTAAACAGAAGCGCTGTCGACGCCTCCAAGCCCTTATCGTTGCGCCACTCAACGGCGCGAGGGCAGCACGGGCATGAACCTGACGGAGACTTCGCTTCGCAATCCCGCCGGCGTGCTGGTGGCCATCCTGATGGTGGCGCTGCTCGGCATCTTCGCGCTGGTCAAACTACCCATCCAGCTGTTCCCGAACATCGACGAGCCGGTGATCTCGGTGTTCACCAGCTGGCGGGCCGCGGCGCCCACCGAGATCGAGTCGGAGATCATCGAGCCGCAGGAGCGCGCGCTGCAGGGCCTGCGCGGCATGCGCTCGCTCAATGCCTTCGCCAACGACGGCAGCGCCTTCCTCAACCTGCAGTTCGCGGTCGGCACCGACATGCAGGCGACGATGCTCGAAGTCATCAGCCGCATGAACCAGCTGCCGCCGCTGCCACGCGACGCGCAGGCTCCGCAGATCTCCCTCGGCGAGGACGGCGGCAACGGTCCCAACAACACGCTCTCCTGGTTCTTCGTGCAGCTGCTGCCCGGCACCCCCGGCCCCATCGACAACTACCGCCGCCAGATCGAGGAGCTGTTCCGCAACCGCATCGAGTCCATCCCCGGCGTCGCCAACGTGCGCATCAACTTCGGTTCCGACGAGGAGCTGCAGATCGTGTTCGACCCGGCGCGCGCCGCCGAGCTCGGCATCCAGATCCCGCGCATGGCGCAGGTCGCGGGCTCCGCCGGCGATGTCTCCGGCGGCTTCGTCGACATCGGCCGGCGCCAGTACACCGTGCGCTTCGCGGGCCGCTATGCGGTCGACCAGTTCGCCGACCTGGTGCTCGAGTGGCGCGACGGCCGCCCGGTTCATCTCGGCGACGTCGCGACGATCGCGATCCGCCGCGGCGATCGCACCGACCTCGCGCTGCAGAACGGCAATCCCGCCATCGGCATCCAGATCATGAAGGAGAACGACGCCAACGTTCTCGACACGCTCAACGCCGTCAAGACCGAGATCGACTCGCTTCGCGACCACGAGCTGAAGAAGCTCGGCCTGTCGATCGCGCAGTCGTTCGATCCTTCGGTGTTTATCAACCAGGCCATCAACATGGTCACCGGCAACCTGTTCAGCGGTGTGGTGCTGGCGGTGCTGGTGCTGTGGTATTTCATCCGCGACCGGCGCGCGACGCTGCTGGTGGGCCTCTCGATCCCGATCTGCCTCACGGTCACGCTGGTCGCGCTGTACGCCTTCGGCCGGACGCTCAATGTGATCTCGCTGGCGGGCCTCGCGTTCGGCGTCGGCCAATCGCTCGACACCGCCATCGTCATGCTCGAGGCCATCGCGCAGCAGCGCGAGAAGGGCCTGGGCCGCATCGAAGCCGCGCTCGCGGGCGCGAAGCTCGTGTGGCCGGCGCTGCTCGCCAGCACCGTCACCGCGGTCATCGTGTTCCTGCCCATCGTTTTCATGCGCGACTCGGTGTCGCAGTTGTTTGCAGACCTGGCGCTCACGATCTCGATCGCGGTCGTCGCTTCGCTGATCGTCGCCGCCACCGCGCTGCCGCTCGCCGCGTCGCGCTGGTTGAACACGGAAAACGTCCACAAGGGCTCGAAC
>DASSRK010000117.1:0-2310 GCA_035701825.1 Steroidobacteraceae bacterium | reverse complement strand
GCCGGGCTTCATCATTTTCGACAGCGGCCCTTCGCCGATGGCCTCGGGCGCGATCTTCAGATACCCGCCGACGTGGTGCTGCGCCAGCTCCTTCACGTACTCGGGCGACTCGATGGCGAGGTCGTAGCGCACGCCGCTCGCGATCAGGATCTTCTTCACGCCGGGCAGCGCGCGCGCCTTGCGATAGAGCTGGATCAGCGCGCTGTGGTCGGTGTTGAGGTTGGGGCAGATGCCGGGGAACACGCAGCTCGGCTTGCGGCAGGCCTTTTCGATATCGCGGCTCTTGCAGGCGATGCGGTACATGTTGGCGGTCGGGCCGCCGAGATCGCTGATGACGCCGGTGAAGCCGGGCACGGTGTCGCGCACCTTCTCGATCTCCTTGAGCACGCTGGCTTCGCTGCGGCTCTGGATGATGCGGCCCTCGTGCTCGGTGATGGAGCAGAACGTGCAGCCGCCGAAGCAGCCGCGCTGGATGGCGATGGAGAACTTGATCATCTTGTAGGCCGGGATTTCGGCCTTGCCGTAAGCGGGGTGCGGCACGCGCGCGAACGGCAGCTCGTACACGTAGTCCATGTCGCGGGTAGTTAGCGGGATGGGCGGCGGGTTGAGCCACAGGTCGAGGTCGCCGTGGCGCTGCACCAGCGCGCGGGCGTTACCGGGATTGCTCTCGAGATGCAGGATGCGGCTGGCGTGGGCGTAGAGCACGGGGTCGTTGGTCACCTGCTCGAACGACGGCATGCGGATGACGCTGCGCTCGCGGTCCTCGGCCTTCACGCGGCGGGCGAACTTGACGACGACTTCCTTGACGGGGGCGGCTTCGCCGGCTTCGATCGCGGCATCGAGTGCGTCTGTCGTTGACGGGCTGCCCGTGGCGCAGGAGTTTTCCCGGTTTTCCCCGCCTGACACCACTGCGTACGGGTCGATGGGCGGGTTCAGGGGCCCGGGCGTGTCGACGTGGGTGGAGTCGATTTCGATGAAGTCGTGGGACTTGCGCACGAAGGCGGTGCCGCGGAGGTCGGTGATGTCGGAGATCCTGGTGCCAGCCGCCAGGCGGTGCGCGATCTCGACGATCTGTCGTTCGGCGTTGCCGTAGACGAGCAGGTCGGCCTTCGCGTCTAACAAAACGCTGCGCCGAACCTTCTCGCTCCAGTAGTCGAAATGCGCGATGCGGCGCAGGGACGCTTCGATGCCGCCGATCACGATGGGCACGTCCTTGTACGCCTCGCGCGCGCGCTGTGCGTATACGACGACGCTGCGATCCGGCCGCTTGCCGCCGACGCCGCCGGGCGTGTACGCGTCGTCGCTGCGGATGCGCTTGTCCGAGGTGTAGCGATTCACCATCGAGTCCATGTTCCCGGCGGTGATGCCGAAGAACAGGTTGGGCTTGCCCAGTTGCTTGAACGGCTCGGCGCTCTGCCAGTCGGGCTGCGCGATGATGCCGACGCGGAAGCCCTGCGCCTCGAGCAGCCGGCCCATGATGGCCATGCCGAAACTCGGGTGATCGACATACGCGTCGCCGGTCACGATGATCACGTCGCAGGAATCCCAGCCGAGCTGGTCCATCTCGGCGCGCGACATGGGCAGGAATGGCGCGATGCCGAAGCGGGCGGCCCAGTACTTGCGGTAGCTAGTGAGGTCTTTGGCGGCGGCGGACATCGGGCAACTCCACGGGAAGGGAGTTGGAACCGGGCCGCGCGCCAGGACACATATATATGTGTCGCCGGGAGGGTCGATTCGCGCCGGTGCTTACGCCGGCCAACTCCATTCCTGACGGGTCAGGGAACCCCCGGGCTCGGCTCACTCGATGGAGCGGCCTAATGCCAGGGGCTGGATGGCGCGGGAGTGTATTCGGCGCGCCGCGTAAGTCAAAGTTTCGTGGCGCCGGGCGGTCAAATGCGGTTGTTCCGCAATTTGCGGGCTTGGTGTGGCGTCTATTCGGCACGCGCGCTGGAGAACCTCGAGCGCGGCCTGACATTCACGCGCTCCGAAAGCCGCAAGCCGCAATCGCTGCACGGCTTGCTTGACCTGTGGCCCGCTTCAGTCCGCGACTTCCAACAGGGTGCGCCCGAAATCGATGCAGTACAGGCGCCCGCTCGCGCCCAAGGGCACCCGCGTGATGGCACCGGGATCGTCCGAGTCAGGCGGCTTCGAGGAGTCCGAGCCCGCGATGTGCAGCGGCTGCAGGTCGATGTCGACGTGGCCGGCATCGAGCAGGGTTGCCACGACGTTGTCCAGGCGGCCATGCCATCCCTCGCCGTGGAATTCGTACTTGAAGAGATCGGTGTTGTCCTCGAGCGGCAGGTCGGCGCG
>DASSRK010000116.1:0-40403 GCA_035701825.1 Steroidobacteraceae bacterium | reverse complement strand
GCCGACGATCTCGGTGCCAGCGACATCCTGCGCAGCTGGGACCAGCCGCTCGCGCTCAGCGTAGGCCTCGCCTGGCAGGACTCGCGTCTCGCGCTGTCGGCGCTCGCGGGCTGGCATCGCGGCTGGCCGCGCAGCCCGGTGGAGCTCATCGCACCGGGCGGAGGCGATCCGGGCGAGATCGTGCTCGGCCGGCGCAACTCCGCACGCTGGCGCGATTTCTACAGCCTCGACCTGCGCGGCAGCTACACCTGGCCGATGACCCGCGGCGACCTGGTGCTGGTGCTCGAGGCGACCAATGTCACCGATCGCGCCAACGAGTGCTGCCTGAGATTGCAGGCCGACGACAGCGGGAATTTCTTCCAGGGCGAGATCGATCACTGGTTGCCGGCCGTCGCGAACCTCGGTGTTTCCTGGCGGTGGCGCGGCCCGCACTGATTCGACGGAGCTCCTGGGGTCGCGACGTCTAAGCCGGCATGGTGGACGTCCTTGCCCGCGGCCCCTTGCGGCTCGCGGCCTTTGCCCTGGGCCTGCTGCTGACCGGACTCGTGCACTGCGACGCGCAGGCACGCGTGCTGGCGCGCGCCGGCGCGCGCGCACCGCGGCCCGCGCCGCAGCGTCCGCCCGGGCTGCCCTCCGACGCCGCGCTCGAGGCGGCCGGCGCACGCATCGGTGTCATCGTGTTCGATGAACGGCCGCTGTTCGACGTCGAGCACGGCGACGAGGACACGACGCTCTCCCGCCTCGGCAACAGGCTGCACATCGCGACGCGCGAAGCGACCCTCGCGGACCAGCTGCTGTTCAAGAGCGGCGACCTCTATCGAGCCACGCTGCTGCAGGAGTCGGCGCGCATCCTGCGCGACAACCGCTACCTGCGCGACGCCGAGGTGCGGCCCATCGCGTACCACGACGGGGTGGTGGACATCGAGGTCATGAGCCAGGACGTGTGGACGTTGAACCCGGGCGTGTCGTTCGGCCGCAAGGGTGGCAGCAACTCCGGCGGCATCGAGATCGAGGAGCTGAACTTCCTCGGGCTCGGCACGCAGATCGGGCTTTCCTTCACGCACGGCGTGGATCGCGACACCCAGGCCGTGTTCTATCGCGATCGCCAACTGGGATCCAGCTGGTGGAACCTCGAGGCGCTGTACTCCGACAACAGCGACGGCAAGCTGGCGCAGTTCGAACTGTCGCGGCCTTTCTACTCGCTCGACACGCACTGGGCCGCGGGCGTCCAACTACTCGACGACGCGCGCGTCGACTCGCGCTACGACCGCGGCGCCATCGTCGACCAGTTCGCCGCGCACGACCAGCGCATGGCACTGTCCTGGGGTCGCTCCGCGGGCCTGACCGGCGGCTGGGCGCGCCGCTACAGGGTGGGCATCACGTACGAGGACCACCAGTTCGACCCGGCCACCGGCGACTACCCGACGTTGCTGCTGCCCGCGGATCGCAGGTTCGTTTACCCGTGGGTTGGCGCGGAATGGGTGCAGGACGAATTCCGCACCGTGCGCAACCGCGACCAGATCGAGCGCACCGAGGATTATTCGCTCGGCTGGCGCGCGCACGCGCAGCTCGGCTTCGCGCCCGTGTCGCTGGGATCGAGCAGCGACGCGGTCATGCTGAACGCCGGCATCTCCAAGGGAAGCGAATTCACCGCGCGGCAGTCGATACTGGTCGATGCCAGCCTCGATGGGCGCCTCGAATCCGGCAGCCTGGCCGGCACCACGCTGGGCATGAGCGCGCGTTACTACTTCCGCCAGTCACCGCGCCGCGTGTTCTTCATGGACCTGTCCACGCTCGCCGGCCGCAACCTGGACGCCGACCAGCAGGTCCTGCTGGGCGGCGACAGTGGCTTGAGGGGCTATCCACTGCGCTACCAGGCGGGCGAGGGCCGCTGGCTGTTCACGGCCGAGCAGCGCTTCTTCACCAATTGGTATCCTTTCCAGCTGTTCAACGTCGGTGGCGCCGTGTTCTGCGACCTGGGCGAGACCTGGGGCCGCGATCCGGCCGGCAGCCCGTCGCTCGGCCTGCTCAAGGACGTGGGCTTCGGCCTGCGCCTCGGCAACAGCCGCTCGGCGCTGGGCAACGTGCTGCACATTGACGTCGCATTCCCGCTGGATGGAGATTCCTCCATCAAAAAAGTCCAGTTCCTGGTGGAGACCAAGAAGAGCTTCTGATGCCGAGCATTCCCGAGCGAATCCGTCCGACGCTGCGCGTCGAGACGCTGGTGCTGATCGTGGTCGTGTACCTGGTCGCCAGCGCCAATGGCGCGTGGTGGGGCGCGGTGGCGCAGGGCCGCGACTGGTCGCAGCCCGCCAACTGGCTGTTCATGGCCTGTTGCTTCGTCACGCTGGTCGGGCTGCACTTCACGCTGATCGCACCCTTCGCCTTCCGCGGGATCGTGCGGGTGTTGCTGAGCGTGCTGGTGATCGTCACCGCCGCGACGACTTACTACATGCACACCTTCGCGGTGATGCTCGATCCGACCATGATCCAGAACGTGCTGCGCACCGACCCGCACGAGGTGCGCGACCTGCTGACCTGGGGCCTGGCCGGCTGGGTGGTCCTGTGGTCGCTGGCGCCGCTCGTGTTCATCTGGCTGGTGCGGCTCCGGCCAATTCCGCCGCTGCGCGCACTCGCGATCCGCGTCGCGTGGGCCATCGGCGCGCTGGTCATCGCGGTGCTGGTGCTGCTGCCGGTATCGCGCGACTTCGCATCGTTCATGCGCAACCACAAGCAGGCGCGCTACCTGATCACGCCCGGCAACCTGATCTATGGCCTCGCCTCGCAGTCCATGAAGAACGTGCGCGACGTGCATGCGCCGCGCGCCGTGGTGGGCGCCGACGCGCACCGGGCCGCGCGTCCCGCGGGCGCCCGGCCGCGCGTGCTGGTGCTGGTGCTCGGCGAGACCGCGCGCGCCGCGAACTTCTCCCTGCTGGGCTATGCGCGCGAAACCAACCCGGAGCTCGCCGCCGCGGGCGTGATCGCCTTCGGCGACGTGCATTCCTGCGGAACGGCCACCGAGGTGTCCGTGCCCTGCATGTTCTCGCCATATGGCCGTGCGCACTACGACGAGCGGCGCATCCGGAGCTCGGAGGGCCTGCTCGACGTGCTCGAGCGCGCCGGTTACGAGGTCCGGTGGCTGGACAACCAGTCGGGCTGCAAGGGGGTCTGCAAGGGCGTCGAGTACGAAAAGATCGACGCGTCGATGGCGCCCGACCTGTGCACGGGCGGCGAGTGCCGCGACGAAGTGCTGGTGCGACTGCTCGCGCAGGAACTCGGCAAGGCGTCGCGCGACACCGTGTTCGTGCTGCACATGATGGGCAACCACGGGCCGGCTTACTACCGTCGTTACCCGCCCGCGTTCCGTCGCTTCCTGCCCGACTGCCAGACCGCCGAGCTGCGCGACTGCACGCGCGAGCAGGTGGTCAATGCCTACGACAACGCCATTCTCTACACCGACCACGTGCTCGCGGGCGTGATCGGCACGCTCGCCGCCGACACGAATTTCGACAGCGCGATGCTGTACGTCTCCGACCACGGCGAATCGCTGGGCGAGCACGGCCTGTACCTGCACGGCATTCCCTACGCCATCGCGCCCGATCTGCAGACCCACGTGCCGCTCGTGATCTGGCTTTCGGACTCGCTGGTCCGGGCCAAGGACCTGGACGAGGCCTGCCTGCGTGGCCGCACGCACAACCAGTACTCGCACGACAACCTGTTCCACTCGGTGCTCGGCCTCGCCGACGTGCAGACCACGGCCTATCTTCCCGGCAAGGACATCTTCAACGGCTGTCGCCGCGGGCCGTGAATGACGTAAGGTTGCGGGCATGGACAAGCCCAACCTGTACCTGATGCGCGCCGCTGACATCGCGGCGCACGCGCAGGAATTCTCCCATCCCTGGAACCCGCTATCGCTGGTGAGCGGCACGCAGCTCGCGCGCGGCGTGGGCCTCAAGCGTACCGGCGTGAACCTGATCCGCGTCCCGGCGGGCAGGGAATCCTTCGTCTACCACTCGCACCACTATGAAGAAGAGTGGATCTACGTGCTCGAGGGCGCCGGCATCGCGCTGATCGACGGCGCGGAATACCCGGTCGGGCCCGGCGATTTCATGGGCTTCCCGGCGCCCTCGGTGGCGCACAACATGCGCAACCCGGGACCGGGGGACCTCGTCTATCTATCGGGCGGCGAGCACCGCGAGTTCGAGGTCGCGGAGTACCCGACGCTCGGCCGGCGCGCGGTGCGCATCGGCCAGCACGTCGACATCTACGACACGGCGGATGCCAAGGCGTGGGAGTCGGCCGCACCCGGGTCCCGCTAGCGGGGCGCAGGTAGTCAGGCCGGCCGCGCCTTCCACGCCGCGAGCACGGCGGCTTCCTTCTCCGGCGCGATGCCGGCCTTGAGCTTGTCGCGCTCCTCGGCGGGCCGCGAGAGGTGCCACGCCAGGGTGTCGTCGACGGTCCTGGCGAGCGGCGTGATCCTGAGGCCCTGGGCGCGCGCCGCGGCGTTGCTGGTGCCCGCGAACGCGGCCTCGTCTCCCGTGGCCGGCAGCCACACGGGCATCTCGCTCCAGGGTTCCACCTTCTGCGACTCGAGGAAATCCGCCGGCAGCCACGTGGCCCGCGGCGCCACGGCGGGCTTCGCGCGCTTCCTGGCGCTGGCGATGGAGTGCTGCACGAGTTCGCCGAACTTGAAGTCGTTGACGTCGGAGACCAGGTTGTAGGTGCCGGTGAGGTTCCTCTCCACCGCGTTGAGCGTGAACGCGGCGAGATCGCGCGCGTCGATGACCTGGAACGGATCGCGCGGCGCGCCGGGCGCGATGAACTCACCGCCGCGCGCGGCGCGCGCCGGCCACCAGGTGAAGCGGTCGGTGTTGTCGTCGGGCCCGACGATGAGCCCCGGCCGGATGACCGTGGTGCGGCCGGGCAGGGCGCGCTCCGCGGCCTGCTCGCACAGCGCCTTCAGCGGGCCGTAGGTGTTATCGTCTATCTTCTCGACGGTCTCGTCCGGCATCGTGGCCACCGGCGACTTCTCGTCGCGCGGCACGCTGAAGTCCGGGTACACCGAGATCGACGAGGTGAACACGTATTGGCGCACCTGCGATGCGAGCAGTTCCGCCGAGAGCTTCACGATGCGCGGCACGTAGCCGGAGTTGTCGATGACCGCGTCCCAGGCGCGGCCCTTGAGCCCGTCGATCTGGCCATTGCGGTCGCCGTGGATGCGCTCGACCTCGGGGAACCTGTCCGCCTTGGTGCGTCCGCGATTGAAGAAGGTCACCGAGTGGCCGCGCTGCAGGGCCAGCGCGGTGATGTGCAGGCCGATGAAGCGCGTACCGCCGAGGATCAGGATCTTCAGTGGCCTGGTCTTGCGGCCGTAGGCGGGCACGGCGGCGGCGACGGCGCTGCCGGCGGCCAGGGCGAGCAGGGTGCGGCGTTTCATGCGGCTCTCCTATTGGCCACCGGGCGCGGCGTACTTCGCCACCCAGTCGTGCACGGTCTGGTACCAGAACAGCGAATTCTGCGGCTTCAGCACCCAGTGGTTCTCGTCCGGGAAGTACAGGAGCTTCGAAGGCACGCCGCGCTTCTGCAGCGTGTTGAACAATTCCACGCCGTGGGCCAGCGGCACCCGCTGGTCGAGCTGGTTGTGGATGACCAGCGTCGGCGTGTTGAAGTTGCCGGCCGCGGTCGCCGGCGAGTACTTCGCGAATTCTTCGGGCTTGTCCCAGTAGTTGAAGAAGCGCTCGATCTCGGCGCCGTAATCCGCGGCGATCTGCGTGAAGCTGTTGTAGACCGCGGCGTGCGCCACCAGCGCCTTGAACGGGTGCGGGCGGCCTAACAAGGTGGCGGCGAGGAAGCCGCCGTAGCTGGCGCCCGCGGCCACCATGCGTTCCCTGTCGATGTAGGGTTGCGCCATCAGCCAGTCGGCGGCGCGGATCGTATCCTCGTACGGCAGCGTGATGCGGTCCGGGTTGATGGAGTCGGCGAACTTCTCGCCGAAGCCGCTCGAGCCGTGGAAGTTGTGCCAGGTCACGACATATCCCCAGCCCGCGAACACTTCCGCGTTCCAGCGCCACTGCACGCCATCGGTGATGGCATTGTGCGGCCCGCCGTGCAGCAGCATCAGCGCCGGGTATTTCTTCGCCGGATCGAAGCCGGGGGGATAGAACACCCACATCTGGATGTCGGCCTCGTTGGCGCCCTTGTAGGTCACGCTCTCGTAGCGCCCGAACGCGAGCTGCGCCAGCGCCGTGTCGTTGAAGTGGCTGAGCGGCGTGGCCGCGCCGGTGCGCGGCGACAGGGACACCAGCGTCGGCGGCTCGATGAAGCTCTGGCGGATCGCGACCAGTCCCTTGCCGTTGGCCGACAGCGCCAGGCTGCTGAACGAGGGCGCGCGCGTCACGGCCACCGGCGCCGCGCCGTCGCGGAAGCGATAGATGCGCCGCGTGCCGGCATCGTCGATGGCGCCCAGCAGGCTGCGCGAGTCACGCTCCCACACCAGGCCGTCTGCGGTGCGGTCCCAATCCTCGGTGATCGAATGACTCTTGCCGCTCTTCAGGTCGTGGATCATGAGGCGCGCGCGATCGCCGTAGTAGCGCGGGATGCGCTGCTGGGTCCATGCCAGGCGTTTGCCGTCGGGGCTGTAGCGCGGCGCCAGGTCATCGGCCGGGTTCGAGGCGGTGATGTCGCGCGCCGGCTTGCAGCCGCAGGCGGGCAGCAGGATCACGTCGATGTTGGGATCGATGCCGGTTCGATCCACGTTGGCGACGAAGGCCACGTCGAGCCCGTCGGGCGAGACATCGTACGAGTAGCCGTCGAGCTCGGACTTGGGAAGCGAGTAACCCGACAGCCGCGTGATGGCCGTCGGTTCGCCGCCGTCGATGGAAATCGAGAACAGGTGCGACTGGCGGTCGTCGAGGAAATGATCGAAGTAGGCGATCGGCGCCTGCGTCCACACGCGCGCCGTCATCTTGCTCGACTCGCGCTCGCGCTTGCGCGCGGCCTGGTCCTCCCAGCGCACCAGGTCCGGCCACACCTCGCTGACGAACGCGAGGTGCCTGCTGTCGGCAAACCACTTGGGCAACGACACGCCGGTCGGGATGCGCGTCACGCGGCGCGCTTCGCCACCATCGATGGCGATGACGTAGAGCTGGTTCTCGGTGTCGTCGCCGCGCTTCGAGATGAACGCCACCCACTTGCCGTCGGGACTGACCGTCGGCTGCGTGTCGCTCGCCTTGTCACTGGTCAGCTGCGTGGCCGCGCTGCCGTCGAGCGGCACCAGCCACAGGTCGGTGAGGCCGCGGTTCTCGGCGATGTCATAGGTGGTCAGGGGCAGCACGGCGCGCCGGCCGTCGGGCGTGATGGCCGGCTCGCCGAGGCGCTTCAGCGCCCACATGCGCTCGGCGCTGAAGGGCTGCAGGTTCGCGGTGTCGCGCTCCGCCGCCGCGAGGACCGAGGTGAAACATAGCGCGCCGAGCGCGAGCCAGGGTCGTGTCATGGATTTCCCCGCGGTGAGCTACAGCCCGCGATTCTGCCGACGCGCGATTTGCCGAGGCAAGCTGTGCCGCATCGTTTCGACGAACTGGCCCTTCGCCCTGGCGTTCCGCCGGGACAGAATTCCGCGCATGAAGAAAGTGTCGAGACCACCGCCGCGCGTGAACGAATTCGGCCAGCTCCTCGGCCAGGACGTCGTCGACTGGCGCGCGCCGCCGTTCCCGCCGCACGAGGCGATCGAAGGCCGTTACTGCCGCCTGGAGCCGCTCGACGTGGCGCGCCATGCGCGCGAGATCTACGAGGCGCAGGCCGCCGACGCGAGCGGCCAGCGCTGGACCTACCTCTTCAACGGGCCGTACGCCGACTTCGCCGCGTACCAGCAGTGGTGCGCCGCCTCGGCGGCCTCGCGCGACCCGCAGTTCTACGCCGTCGTCGACCGCTCGGACGGGCGCGCCTGCGGCAGCTGCGCGCTGATGCGCATCGAGCCGAAGCACGGCGTCATCGAGGTCGGCAACATCTACTTCGCGCCGCGGCTGGCGCGCACGCGCGCGGCCACCGAGGCGATGTTCCTGCTGATGCGCAAGGCGTTCACGCTCGGCTATCGCCGCTACGAGTGGAAGTGCGACAGCTGCAACCTGCCGTCGCGCGCCGCCGCGACGCGCTTCGGCTTCAGCTACGAGGGCATGTTCCGCCAGGCGATCGTCAACAAGGGCCGCAACCGCGACACCACCTGGTTCGCCATCATCGACGCCGACTGGCACGCCGGCCTGCAGCAGGCCTATCTACGCTGGCTCGACCCGGGAAACTTCGCGGCCGACGGCCGGCAGAAGCTGCGCCTGTCGGAACTCACCGCGCCGTTCGTCGAGAGGGATTCGGCCGATGCCTGGCCGCCGCTGCCCGAGGCCGGGAAGGACCGGCGCGGCTGAGCCGCGCCGCGCGCGCCTTTCAGGCGAGGAAGGCGGAAACGTGCCGGGCCGCCAGCGCCGGCGCCTTCTCCAGGAAGTTCCGGTCCTGGTCCGGCAGGTCGATGACCCGCGCGCCCGGCAGTAGTTTGGCCACGCGGCTGCCCGCGTCCCAGAAGTTGTCCCGCGGTCGCAGCACCAGCAGGGGTTGTTTGACCCGGGGCAGGCGCTGGTCCGCGTCCCAGTCGATGAGCGCGGCGCGCGCCCACAGGGCGCCGCGCGGCGTGCCCTCGGGCGGCGACAGGTCGCGGTAGCTGCGCCGCTGGTCGGCATCGAGCGCCGGGGCGCCCACCATGACGACACGGCGCACCACGCCGGGACGGCCGATGGCGATCTCCGCGGCCACCGCGGCGCCGGAATGCGCGCCTAACAAGTCCACCGAGCGGAAGCGCATGGAATCGAGGAAGTCGCCGATGGCCTCGGCGTAACCCGCGACCGAAAGCTGCCGCGGCGGCGGGTCGGATTCACCGCAACCGGGCAGGTCCGGGCTGTAGATGGAGCGCGATGCTCCCAGCAGCCGCGAGAACTCGAGGAATACCCGGCCCGTGCCGCTGCTGGCGTGCAGGCAGATCAGGGTGGTCTGCTCGTCGAACCCACCCCCGGCCGGGATGGCGTTGTGGACGTGCAGCTGGCCGTAGCGGCATTCGAAGTACGCGCGGCGCAGGCGCGGGCTGGCAGCTTCGGGGCTCATGGCGGCGCAACGATACCCCAAACGCCCGCCGGCCCGGGGTCGGCCGGATGTCGGCCTGCTCCGACCGGGATTGGTCTCCGGCAGCTCGACATTTGACAGAACTGCGAAGCGCATTCGCATTTCTCGGGGTGACTCCTCTTCTACGCATCCATGCGCCGCCGGCCGGGAGCTAGAATCCGCGCCACAAGAACGATCTGGGGATCCCACGCGATGCCACCGGTGAAGACGGTCGCGTCCTCGAAGGACGTGGACAATGACGCTACGGCCGAGCTCCCGGTGCTCGATGTCGCCGCGTACGAGGCTTCGCTGGATGAACCCCTGTCCAACACCGACACCTGGAACATCCCGGTCGGCGCGGTGAATGCGGGCGCAACCCCCGCCATCCCGACGCTGCTGCCGGCCGATCCGGACATCGCCGCCAGCGCCACGCACGAGATGCCCGCGCTGGCCTGGGACAACAAGCTCATCAAGGCCACCGCCATGCCGCCGTCGGCGGTCGCGGTCACGGTGCGCCTGCCGCCTTCGCCGCCGCTCATCGAAGAGCTGCGCAACGCGCTGGCGGCCGCGGAACGCAGGGTCGAGGAGTTGCAGGAGCGCGCGCGCATCGCCGACGCCGAGCGTGCGGCGGCCATCGCACGCGCCTCGGCCGAGAACGCCCAGCTGCGCGAGCAGCTCGGCCAGCACCTCGAAGTGCTGCACACCGCGAATTCCAGGCGCAACGCGCGCGACGCCGACCTGCGCGGCCTCGAGGACGAGCTGTTCGCGCGCGCCGACCGCATCGACTCATTGCAGCGTGAGCTGGCCACGCAGGCCGCGACGCTCGCCGAAGTGCGCGCTTCGCTGGATGCGGACGGGCAGCGCGCCGCGCGCCTCGACGCCGAGGTTGCCAACCTGCGCGCGGCGCTGGCGCGCCGCGATGCGCAGCTCGCTTCGCTCGAGGCCGACCTGGCTGCGCGCCAGCAGCGCGAAGCGCACCTCAGCGCCCGCCTCGAGGAGGCGCAGGCCGCCGCCGATCCGCACATCCCGCGACTGCGCGCCGAACTGGCGGCCCGGGAAGACGAGATCCGGAATCTCAAGCTCGAGCTCACCCACGCGCAGGCCGCGGCCACGGAGAAGAACGCCGACCTCGAGGTGGCCGAAGAGACCATCCGCAACCTCGAGCTCGACCTGCGCGACAAGAGCGGCAAGCTCGAGGAAGCCAGCCACACCGTCGAGGAATGGCGCGCCGTCATCGCCGAGAGCCAGCGCTCCATCCTGCAGCGTGACAGCCGCATCCAGCAGCTCGAGGCCGACCTCGGGAAACGCGCCGCGCCCGCCGCCGACAACACCGCCGAGACCGGCGAGGAAGTCGCGCTCGAGGGGCCGGCGCGCGTGCTGATCCGCACCGACGGCAACACCGATTTCGTGCACGTGCTCGGCCGCCGCACGCGCATCGGCCGCGGCTCGGACAACGAGCTGGTCATCGACACCAAGCACATCAGCCGCTACCACGCGGTGCTGCTGGCCGGGCCGGTGAACACCACCATCGAGGACCTCAACAGCACCAACGGCGTGTTCGTGAACGGCAAGCGCGTCGCGCGCCAGGTGCTCAAGGACGGCGACCGGGTGACGGTCGGCCGCACGCATTTCCGCTACTCGGTGCGTTCGTAGCCGCGCGGCGGCCTTAGAAGCTAGTATGTCGGTCCCCATGACCGACAACTACATCGAGAGAATCCTCAAGGCCCGCGTCTACGACGTCGCGAGCGAAACCCCGCTGGACCACGCGCCGCGCCTGTCGGCGCGCATCGGCAACCGCGTCATGCTCAAGCGCGAGGACCTGCAGCCGGTGTTCTCGTTCAAGCTGCGCGGGTCGTACAACAAGATCGCGCACCTGTCCGAGTCGGTGGCCAGGCGCGGCGTCATCTGCGCCTCGGCGGGCAACCACGCGCAGGGCGTGGCGCTGGCGGCCCAGCGCCGCGGCATTCCCTCGATCATCGTCATGCCGCTCACCACGCCGAGCATCAAGGTGAACGCGGTGCGCGCGCTCGGTGGCGAGGTCGTGCTGCACGGTGACGATTTCGATTCCGCCTACGAACACGCGCAGTCCATCGTGCGCGAGCGCAACCTCGCCTTCGTGCACCCGTTCGATGATCCCGACGTGATCGCCGGGCAGGGCACCGTGGCCGCGGAGGTGCTGCGCCAGTCGCGCGGCGATCTCGACGCCATCTTCGTGCCGGTGGGCGGCGGCGGGCTGATCGCCGGCATCGCGGTGTACGCGAAGTACCTGAATCCGAAGATCCGCATCATCGGCGTCGAGCCGGTCGACGCCGCCGCCATGCACGATTCGCTGCGCGCGAAGAAGCGCGTGACGCTGGAGCGCGTCGGCATCTTCGCCGACGGCGTGGCCGTGAAGAAGGTGGGCGAGGAGACCTTCCGCCTGTGCCGCGAACACGTCGACGAGGTGGTGCTGGTGGACACCGACGAGATCTGCGCCGGGATCCAGGACATCTTCGAGGACACCCGTTCCATCGTCGAGGGCGCGGGCGCGCTCGCGGTCGCGGGCCTCAAGAAATACTGCGCGCTCAACGGCTGGAAGGAAAAACGCCTGGTCGCCATCAACAGCGGCGCCAACATGAACTTCGACCAGCTGCGCTACGTCGCCGAGCGTTCCGACGTCGGCCAGGCGCGCGAGGCGCTGCTGGCGGTGGAGATCCCGGAGAAGCCCGGCAGCTTCATGCGGTTCTGCGAGACGCTCGGCAGCCGCGCGGTCACCGAGTTCAACTATCGCTATGGCCGCAAGGAACGCGCGCAGATCTTCGTCGGCTTCGGCCTCGCGCGCGGCAAGGAAGAGCGCGACGAGGTGATCGCCGCGCTGCGCGCCGCCGGTTACGGCGTCACCGACATGACGGACAACGAGATCGCCAAGCTGCACGTGCGTTACATGGTCGGCGGCCACGTCAACGGCACCGTGTCGAACGAGCGGCTCTACCGCTTCGAATTCCCCGAGCGCAAGGGTGCGCTGCTCAAGTTCCTGCAGGCGGTCGGCACGCGCTGGAACATCACGCTGTTCCACTATAGGAACCATGGATCGGACTACGGGCGCGTGTTGGCCGGCATCGACGTGCCTTCGTCCGACACGGCGGAGTTCCTCGACCACCTCAACGTATTGCACTACACCTACAGCGACGAGACTAACAACCCCGTGTACAGGATTTTTCTCGGCGCCTGATCTTCCACCGGCGGCACGGGAACATGGGGCCGGTGGCGCGGTCCCAAGTGAAATGCCACCAGAAGCCGCATTCAGGTCCCTATTCTTGTTCGACGACAAGCACCCACTGTTTCCGGCCTACAGGCTGGCCAAGCGGATCATCATAGGCATCGTGGGTGGCACCGTGCTGCTGATCGGCATCGCCATGATCGTGCTCCCCGGCCCCGCGCTCGTGGTCATCCCCGTCGGGCTCGGCATCCTCAGCCTCGAGTTCGCCTGGGCGCGCATCTGGCTCAAGAAGATCAAGGAACGCGCGCAGAAAGTCGCCCACAGCATCCGCCACCGCGGCCAGCCGAAGCCGCAAGACGGCGCCGGACCGGCCAACCGGCAAAACGTCGACTAGCTGCCCGAAGACGGTGCCCGAAGACGGTGCCGGAGCATGCATTCCGGCATAACTCCGCTAACTATCTCCAACTGATGCGCTTCGGCCGAGTTATGCCGGAATGCATGCTCCGGCACCATCTCACTCCACCGGCAGGTCGAATAGCAGTTCGCGCACGAAGCGCACCGGCGGCGCGCCGAACGACAGCACCGCGTCGTGGTAGTCGCGCAGGTTGAACGCCGCGCCGGCGCGCCGCTCGGCCTCGGCGCGCAGCGCGAAGTGCTCCTGGGCGCCGACGAAGTACACCGAGAGCTGCGCCGAGGTCAGCTGGGCGCGCGTCCACTTGGCGGCCGCTTCGCGCTCCTCCTGGAATCCGCCATCGGTCATGAGCTTCATCGCCTGCGCGCGCGACATGCCGTCCACGTGCACTCCCTGGTCGAGCATCGCGTTGATCACCGAGCGCAGGTACCACTTGAGCTGCACCAGGCGCGTCAGCGGATCGTCGGCGCGGAACCCCTGTTCGACCATCGTGCGCTCCATGTACACCGCCCAGCCCTCGATGAACGGCGACGATCCCAGTACCGCGCGCAGCGTCGACGGGTAGTGGTTGGCATGCGCGAGCTGCAGGTAGTGGCCCGGCATGGCTTCGTGGATGGTGAGGTTGCGCACCGAGCGCGAGTTGTACTCGCGCAGGAAGGACGCGGCCTGCGCATTCGACCACGACGCCGGGATCGGGGATACGGCGTAGAAAGTCTTCTGGCCGGCTTCGAGCGGCCCCGGCGCATCGCAATACGCCAGCGCCACGCCCTGCTGGAACGCCGGCATCTCGATGATCTCGAGCGGCTCGTCGGGCAGCGACACCAGGTTGTTCGCGCGCACGAATTCGGTGGTCTCGGCCAGCGCCGCGCGCGCCGCCGCCAGCACCGCGCCGCGATCCGGCCGCTCGGCATACGCGAGCTCGAGCGCGGCGCGGATCGCGCGCTCGCGCTGCGACTCCGTCGGCTCGTCCGGCATGCGCGGCGCGCCGCGCCGCCCCTTGAGTACGCCGCGCGCCAGCTCGTACATCGCGGCGCGCGTCGCGTGGTACTCGGCCTCCGCGCGCGCGCGGATCTCCTGGCGCGTCAGCGATGAGAACAGCGCGTAACCGAGCTTCTCGTCGTAAAGTTTCTCGCCGAGCCGGAACTCGCCGCGAGCTTCGTCGAGCAGCCGCTTCTCCAGCCACAGCTGGTGCTGCGAGATCGCGTTGCGGGCGCGCGCCATGCTGGCGCGCACCACGTCCTGGTCGGCCTGCGGCAGCGTGGCCACGCGCGCCGCGATTTCGCCGTCGAGCATCGAGATCAGTCCGGCGTTCTGCTTGACCGCGGTCTCCGCGTGCACCTTCGGCACGCGCGAGGGCACCAGCGATTCGCGCTCCTGCGCGAGGAAGCGCGGCAGCTCGTCGAGGCGGCTGGCGATATTGCGCAGCCGCTGCTCTGGCGGCGCGAACTCGCGCGCCACCAGGTTGTAGAGCGCATCGCCGGCGAGCCGGGTGTAGACCAGCGGGTTCCAGCGCCACTCCTCCAGGGCCTGCAATCGCCAGCGGTCGTACTCGAGGTCGTGGCGCAGCAGCAGCAGATCCACCTGGTTGGCGCGCGACAGCCGGCCCTGGTCGAAGGGCTGGAGCTCGGCCAGGTAGCGCTCGGCGAACTGCAGCCGCGACTCCCAGCCCGCGGCGCTGACGTCATCGAGGCGATCGTCGAAGCGGTGATCGCCGAGGCCGGTGGCGCTCACCGGCGAGAGCTCCGGGAATTCCTTCAGGTAGCGCTGCGCCAGCGCCTCGAACTGCTGGTCGGGTGAGGGCGGCGGCGGCGGTGGCGCGGGTGCTGGGGCGGGCACGGGCGGCGGCGAGGCGCAGGCGCCGAGCAGCACGGCGGCGATGCCCGCGAGAATTCTTGTTCTTGTGATCAAGGGTCACCCCTCGAAAAATTCCGGCCAGCGAGCCGACGAAGCGCGACGTTACCAGTTAAAGTGCGGACCCCCCAACAGCCCGACGACCTGCGACGCATTTGAGCAGCAACGCCCTCTCACCCGCCCGACAGGCGCTCAGCCATCCCGACTTCGCGCGCTACGCATACGGCCGCTTCGCGGCCACCCTGGCCTGGCAGATGATCGACGTGGTGCTCGGCTGGCAGATGTGGACGCTGACGCGCAACGAGGCCTACCTCGGCTACATCGGACTCGCGCAGTTCCTGCCGTTCGTGGTGCTGCTGCTGCCCGGCGGCCAGATCGCCGATCGCTTCGACCGCCGGCTCATCATCGCGCTCGCCTACAGCCTCGAGCTGCTGGCCGCCGCGGCGCTGCTGGTGTTCACGCTGACGGGCCGGACCGAGGCCTACCCACTGTTCTTCATCGCCGCGCTGCTCGGCGTCGGGCGCGCGTTCTGGGCGCCGGCGGGGCAATCGATGGTGCCCAACCTCGTGCCGAAGGAACTGCTCGGCGGCGCGATCTCCTTCAACACCCTGCTGTTCACCATCGCGACCATCGCGGGCCCCGCGGTCGCAGGGCTTACGCTGATGCTCGGCATCGACTGGTCCTACGGCCTCGCCGTGGCGCTGCTGGTCACGGCCATGGTGCTGATCGTCGGCGTGAAGCCGGTGCGCGCGAAGTCGAGCTCCGAGTGGCGCTGGCACGATTTCCTCGACGGCTTCGTGTTCGTGTGGAAGAAGAAGCCGGTGCTGGGCGCGATCTCGCTGGACCTCTTCGCCGTGCTGTTCGGCGGCGTGATCGCGCTGATCCCGGCCTACGCCGACAAGATCCTGCACGTCGGCACCATCGGCATGGGCCTGATGCGCGCCGCGCCCGGCGTGGGCGCCGCCATCGTCGCGTTCTCGCTCGGCCGGCGGCCCATCGCCCGGCACGCCGGCACCTGGATGTTCGGCGGCGTGGCGCTCTTCGGCCTCTGCATGATCTCCGTCGGCCTATCTACCGGCCTGTGGCTGTCGATCGTGGCGCTCGCGCTGGCCGGCGCCGGCGACATGGTCAGCGTGTTCGTGCGCGGCATGCTGGTGCAGCTCGAGACGCCCGACGCGATCCGCGGGCGCGTGAGCGCCGTGAACTCGATGTTCATCGGCGCCTCGAACGAGCTCGGCGCCTTCCGCGCCGGCATCCAGGCACGCTGGATGGGCATCGTGCCCTCGATGATCTGGGGCGGCGTCTGCACGCTGCTGGTCGTCGGCAGCTACCTCGCCCTGTTCCCCCAACTCCGCAAACTCGACAAGTTCCCCGAACCCGTCCACTAGACGGTGCCGGAGCATGCATTCCGGCATAACTTCGTCGTGGGCCGCGCTCATCCAGTAGTGAGATCACCTGAGCACTGGATTTACTCGTGATCTGCACGCAAATACATTCCGCGCATGGCCAGCGCGATCAAAGGACGCGGAGCGTTGTCACAACCTCCCGGACGTTTCGACAAGCTGACGAAGACGCTCGAAGCGGATGGCTGGTACGAGGAAGAGCCGCCTGACAAACTTGAAACCGTGGTGCTGCCCGAGCCCGCGCGCAGCATCATCAGCCGCAACGATTCTCCCGACATCGGCTTCAGCCAATCGATCAACCCATATCGGGGATGCGAGCATGGATGCGTGTACTGCTACGCCCGCCCCAGCCACGCCTACGTGGGACTCTCCCCCGGCCTCGACTTCGAAACCAGGCTCTTCTTCAAGCAGGACGCCGCCAAACTACTCGAAGCCGAACTCGCCGCGCCGAAATACCGCTGCGCGCCGCTCATGCTCGGCGCCAACACCGACCCCTACCAGCCGCTGGAAAAGTCGCTGCAGGTCACGCGCTCCATCCTCGAAGTGCTGCTGCGCTGCCGGCACCCCGTGAACATCACCACCAAGGGAGCGCTGGTCGCGCGCGACGTCGACCTGCTCGCGCAGCTCGCGCGCGATGGCCTGGTCAACGTGATGTTCAGCATCCCGACGCTGAGCAATGACATGAAGCGCGTGCTGGAGCCGCGCGCCGCGGCGCCCGCCGCGCGGTTGAAAGCCATGCGCGTGCTGGCGGACGCGGGCGTGCCGGTAGGCGTGTTGGTCGCGCCCATCATCCCGGTGCTCACCGAACACGAAATAGAATCAGTGCTCGAGGCGGCGCGCGAAGCGGGGGCGTCGCTCTGCGGCTACACCATCCTGCGCCTGCCCTGGGAGGTGAAGGACCTGTTCCGCGAGTGGCTCGCCGAGCATTTCCCCGACCGTGCCGCACACGTCATGTCGGTGGTCCGGGCCATGCGCGGCGAGCGCGACAACGACCCCGATTTCGGGACTCGCATGCACGCCCAGGGCCCGGTCGCGGAACTGATCCGCCAGCGTTTTCGCCTGGCCCGCAAGCGGCTGGAGTACCCGCGTGAACGCTCCCACGACCTGCCGACGGAACTGTTCCGACCTCCGGCGCGCACTCACGGACAACTGTCGCTGGACTTGCCCATGTAAATGGGAACCACGGCGTATTGTTTCCGGTCACAAAGGGTTGATGCTGCAACGTGGCATACTTGTCGCGCCCATCGGGAACCCGCAGCTGACGCCGGGGAGAACATTCATGAACGCAATCCGTCTGACGTGCGCGTGCCTCGGAGTGTTCTCGTTGAGCGCCTGCATGCAGGCCCGCATCGAAGAGTCCCGCGAGCTGTCGACGCACATCCAGAAAGGCGAGCGCGTGGTGATCCTCGCCAAGCCGCAGATCGAAGGCGCGGGCGCCGAGGACGATTTCATGGACTGCGTGGGCAAGAGCCTCGCCAGCCACAGCGGCGTCTCGGTCCACGACAACAACGAGTTCGTCGACAAGATGTTCCCGTGGTTCGAGCCGAGCACGGCCCCGGGCAAGCCCGAGGCCATGAGCACGCTGCTCGCCAGGCCGGGGGTGGCGGAGCGGGTCACCGAGAGCGGCGTGCGTTATGTAGTCTGGCTCGACGGCAGCACCCGCAAGACCGACGGCGGCGGAAGCCTGGCTTGCGGCGCGGCGCCGGGCGGCGCGGGCTGCGTCGGCTTCGGTTGGTGGCAGAAGGAATCCGCCTACGAGGCCACCATTTGGGATTTGAAACAGGGCAAGTCCGCGGGTAGCGTCGGCACCAACGTCACCGGCACTTCGGCCATCGTGGGCGCGGTCGTTCCGCTGCCCTTCATCGCGCGGGTCCAGGCCACGGCGTGCAATCGCATGTCCGCCCAGCTGCGCACTTTCTTGACGGGAACCGACGTCGAAGCGTCCGGTACCCATTAGTCACGGCAGGAGACTCTCATGCGCACTCGGCACCTCATATTGGTCGCTCTGGCAGCAGCGGCTCTTGCGGGCTGCGCGTCGAGCAGTGGTAGCCGCGGTGGCGGAATGCCGGGCGGTTCGAGCGGCGGCGGTGGCGGCGGTGGAATGCCGGGCGGCTCCGGTGGCGGCGGCGGGATGCCCGGTGGCTCGAGTGGCGGCGGCGGCATGCCCGGCGGCTCCAGCGGCGGTGGCGGGATGCCGGGTGGCTCGAGTGGCCTGCCGGGCGGAATGCCCACCGGCATGCCCGGAGGAATGCCGGGCGGAACGCCAGGCGGCAGCGACTCGCAGAAATCCCTGCCCGATGGTTCGAGCGGTGATTCGTCAGGCAAGAGCGGCGGATCGAGCGGCTCCAGCGGTTCTGGCGACAAGAGCGGCGGATCCAGCGGCGGCGACGGCGGCAGTGCCTCGCCCGAAGGTCCTGGCGGCGCGCAGACATCCGAAGAGCGGCGCCAGGCCGGCGAGAAGAGTCTCGACGACTCGCTCGGGGACTTCGACAAGACGCTGAAGAAAGAACAGGAGCGTGTCGCCAAGGAGCGCGATGCGCACGGCAGCGGCAATTCCGACGGCCAGAGCGGCTCCGCCGATGGCGGCGGTGGCGACGGCTCGGGTGGCGGCGCCCAGGGCAGCCGCGAGGGTGACCTCAAGTCGAGTGGCAACACCGGCGGGTCGCCCAATGGCAGCGGCCAGGCCTCCAACGGCAAGGGTGGCGGCGCCGGCGGTGGTGGCGGCGGCAGCAGCGGACCGCAGACCAGTGGCAACGACGACGACATCGTCGCGCGACGCCTGCGCAAGGCCGCCGAGGAAGAAACGGATCCGGAGCTCAAGGAACGGCTCTGGAAGGAATACAACGACTACAAGAAATCGGCCAAGTGAGGCTCTGAGGGGAGCCTGGAAGGACGACGAGGTGACGTCATGAATTGCAGACTTCTGGCAGCAGCGACGCTCGCGGCGGTGATGCCGCTGGTCGGCTGCGTCACCAGCGAGGTCAAGCCGATCCCGAAGATCGAGGCCAAGCAGGCCACGGTGCACATCCCCGACGCCGAGCTGCTCGACGTCGGCATCCGCGTCTTCGATCCCGGCATCCCGCAGGCCATCAAGGACGACGAAGAGGCGCTGGCGAAGAAGCGTATCTATCCCGACCTGCGCAAGGCCGAGGCGCGCTACATCCCGACGCTGTTGCGCGAGACGCTCGAGGCATCGGCGCAGTGGGGCGCGGTGCGTGTGATTCCCGACATGGCGGAGTTCGTCGACGTCATCGTCACCGGCAAGCTGATCGAGTCGAACGGCGGCTTCCTCTCCATCGACGTGACCGTGACCGACGCCGCCGGCCGCGTGTGGATCAAGGACAAGCGCTACGAGAGCATGGCCGACCTCGGCGCGTACAAGACCACGGCGTCCATCAAGGCGCGCGATCCGTTCCAGAACGTGTACTCCGAAGTGGCCAACGACATGGTGCTCGCGCGCGACAAGCTCACGGCGCTCGATCGCGAGAACATCCGCAAGGTGGCGAGCCTGCGCTTCGCCGAGGACCTGGCGCCCGATGCCATGGCGGGCATGACGACCAAGGACAAGAACGGCATCACGCAGATCGCGCGCCTGCCGGCCGAGGGCGACCCGACGCTGGCGCGCATCGAGAAGATCCGCGAGCGCGACACCGCCGTGGTCGACACGGTCAACGACTACTACGCGAGCTTCCACGACAACATGGAAGACTCGTACGGCAGCTGGCGACAGACCAGCTTCACCGAGCTCGAGAAGGAAATGCGCGCGCGCTCGGCGGCGCGTACCCGCACGGTGCTCGGTACCGCGGCGCTCATCGCCGCCATCTTCGCGCCCGGCTCCTGCAGCAGCTACGACAGCTGCCGCATCATGGACGCCGCCCGCAACGCCGGCACCATGGGTGGCATCGCCGCCATCCTCTCGGGCATGAAGAAATACGCCGACGCCCGCACGCACGCCGACGCCCTCAAGGAGCTCACCACGAGCTTCCAGTCCGAGGTCGCCCCACAGGTGGTCGAGGTCGAGGGGCATACCCTGCGGCTCACCGGCACGGTCGAGGACCAGTACCGCGAATGGCGCAAGCTGCTGAAACAGCTATATGAAGAGGAGACCGGCTCGGCGGCCGCTCCCCCACCGGCCCCGCCGGCGCCCGAGCCTGCGGCCACCACCACCACGCCTGGCAACGCAAAACCTCCTTCGGGCTGAGCGCGGTTTTAGCTAGTCTCTCTCCGTGACAACCCAGAACCAGGCCGGCACCAAGCTGTGCGGCCGCTTCGTGCTGATCGAAAAACTCGGGGCCGGCGGCTACGGGGAGGTTTGGCGCGCGCAGGATGAGCTGCGCGAGACCGAAGTCGCCATCAAGATCCTGTACTCGCAGTTCGCGAATTCCGAGGCCGCCTGGCAGGTGTTCCAGCGCGAATTCACGCTGACCGCGCGGCTCAACCACCCGGGCGTGCTGCGTGTGTTCGAACCACTGCGCGCCCCGGATGCGACCGTGCTGCCCATGACGCTCGCCGCGGGCGGCGACCTGCGGCAGATGCGCGGCGCGCCGTACACCAAGATCCTGCCGATGCTCATCGACATCGCCGCGGCGCTGGAATTCGCGCATTCGCGGCGCATCGTGCATCGCGACCTCAAGCCCTCGAACGTGCTGCTCGACGCGGCCGGTCGCCCGCTGCTCGCCGACTTCGGCGCGGGCGCGTCCGAAGGAGACAGCACCTCGGGCCCACCCGGCTCGCCATTCTCCGCGAGCCCGCAGCAGCTGGCCGGTGAGCCGGCGCGGCCCGCCGACGACATCTACGGACTCGGCGCCCTCGCGTACGAGCTGCTCTCGGGTTATCCGCCGTTCTACCCGGCGTTCGATGCCCGCAAGATCGCCACCGAGCCGGTGCCGCGCCTCAAGCCGGTGAAGCCCATTCCGCCGCGGCTCGAGCTGCTGGTGTCCTGGCTGCTCGCCAAGCAGGCCCGCGAGCGGCCGCCGTCGATGCGTCACGTGGCCGACGAGATGAACGCCGTGCTGCAGGACACGCTCGGCCTCGAAGGGGCCACCTCGGAACCCGAAGCGCAGTCCGAAGCGGCCATCCTGAGCGCGGCCGCGGAAAACCTCACGCCCGCCGTCATGGCGGACGAAGAAGAGCTGCCATCGATCGCCCCGGTGCGCGAGCTCGAGGAAATCGATCCGGGCGCGCTGCCCAGGATCGACGAGCTGCGGCAAAAAGTGGTGCGCGAGCAGCGCGCGCGCAATCGCCGCCGCGGCTGGATCATTGCCGCGTGTCTCGTGGTGATCGCCGGCGCCGCGTACTACTTCCTGCCCGAGGTCGCCAGCACCCACAAGATCGACATCGCGACGCTCAACCTTCCTTCCGGTCCTTCGGACGCGGACATCGCCGCCGGTAAAAAAGTCGAGGAGCTGACCGCCAAGCACAGCGAGCTCGCCAAGCGCGTCAGCGATCTCGATGGCCGCGCGGCCGCGCAGTGGGGCGGCCAGGAATTCGCCGGCGTGCGCAAGTTGCTCGACGACATCGGCGGGCTGCTCGACCGCCAGAAGTACGACGCCGTGCAGGCGCCACTCACCACGCTCGAAAAGACCCTGGCCGATATCGAGGCGAAGATCCCCGCGGCGATCGCGCAGCAGAACGCCGAGGGCAAGCGCGCACTGCTCGCGGGCGAGTTCGAGAACGCGCGCCAGGCCTACGAGACCACGCTCAAGATCGAGCCCGGCAACAACGAAGCGACCGATGGCCTGGCCAAGGTGGCGGCGGCCAGCGGCGCGCTGCCGACGCTGGCCGATGCCGAAAACGCCGAGAACGCCGGTCAGCTGCCAAAGGCCCTGTCCCTGTACACGGACGTGCTCAAGCGCAACCCCGGCAATGTCGCGGCCACGACCGGCCTGGCGCGCGTGCGCAAGACCCAGGCCGACAACGAGTTCAACGCCACGGTGGGCGCCGGGCTGGCGGCGCTCAACGCCGGCCACCTCGCCCAAGCGCGCACCGAGCTGGAAAAGGCGCGGAAAATGCGTCCCGACAACCCGGACGTGGCCGCCGCCCTGCAGCGGGTCGCCGACCTGGGCTCGGGCCGCAGCCTCGCGGACCTCGAGGCGCGGGCCTCCCGGCTGGCGAGCGAAGAGCGCTGGACCGAGGCGCTGGCCCTCTACGACGAAGCGCTGGCACGCGACCCTTCGCTGCAGTTCGCCATCAACGGCCGCGCCGCGGTGGCTCCGCGCGCGGAACTCGGCAACCGGCTGCAGGCACTCATCGACAGGCCCGAGCGGCTTGCCGAGGACAACGTGCGCGTGGAAGCGGAACGGCTGATTGCCCGGGCCAAGGCGCTGACCCAGCAGGGCCCGGTGATCCGTTCGCAGGTATCGCGCCTCGAGTTGTTGCTGCCGACCTTCAACCAGCCGGTCATGCTGGCGCTCGAATCCGACAACGCCACCGAGGTGGCCATCCAGCGGGTGGGGTTCTTCGGCGCCTTCGAGCGCCGCGAAGTCAGCCTGAAACCCGGGAAATACACCGTCACCGGAAAGCGCAGCGGCTTCCGGGACGTCCGGCGCGAGATCACGGTGGCGCCCGGCCAGGGCGAACAGACCATCGTCATCCGTTGTCTGGAACCGATCTGACCCGGAACGCCTCTTAAATCCTACCGATGGAACCTTCGCCGTCACTGGCCTCGACGATCGTCCTGCGCTCCACCCAGGGTGACGCGCACTTCGGCGCGCGCGTCGCCATCGACCCGACTTCGGGAACGATGCGGCCGGACGTCGAGGACGCCCCGCCGGACGCCGGCGCGCCCCCGCAGGCCTCGCTGCGCGCGGCCTCGGGGCGCTGGCTGCTCGATGCCGCGCCCGAGGGGCGCATCAGCATCAACGGCGTGGCGGTCGCCGGCGCGCGCATCATCAACGCCGGCGACGTGATCACGGTCGCCGGTTCGCAATACCTGGTCGAGGAAGCGCAGCCGCGCAACCTCGCGCTGCGCCGCTTCGAGCTCGAGGGCACGGATACCTTCCCGCCGGTGGGCGACAGCGTGCGCACGCTCGGCCTGCCGGTGGAAGACCAGACCGTGGAGCTCGGCGCAGTGCCGAGCGTCGAGGGCGCGGCGCCGGCGCGCGTGGTGCGCGCACCGCGCGGCAAGCTCAACTACCTGGCGTGGGCCATGGGCGCGCTGCTGCTCGTGGTGCTCGGGCTGTTCGCGCTGCTCAAGCCCATCGCGCTCGACCTGCAGCCCACGGACGCGGTGGTGAAGTCGCTCGGCAGTTTCTCGTGGCAGTCGGCCGCGAGCGTGTTCGTGTTCCCCGGCGAGCACACGTTGCGCGCCGAGCGAGCGGGCTACGAGCCGGCGCAGGTCAGGCTGACGGTGGGCGGGCCGGCCGAGGCGCGCGCGCTGATCCACCTCGTCAAACTACCCGGCAGGATCGAGGTCGATAGCGGCGGCGTGAAGGCCGAGATGTCCGCGGACGGCGCGCTGATCGGGCGCGTGCCGGGCACGCTCGAAGTGCCGGCCGGCGAGCGCACGCTCACCTTCAGGGCGCCGCGCTACCTCGACTCCGTCGAGCGCCTCGCGGTGAAGGGCGGCGGCGAGCTGCAGAAGCTCAAGGTGGCGCTCAAGCCGAACTTCGGCGTGATCAGCGTGAGCTCGGTGCCGGCGGGCGCCGAGATCCAGGTCGACGGCAAGGCCGTCGGCGTCACGCCCGCGAAGGTGGAAATGGATTCGGGCATCCGCCGCGTGCAGATCTCGGCGCCCGGCCTCAAGGAGTGGACTTCGAGCCTGGTGGTGAACCCCGGCGTGCCGCAGACCATCGGCCCGATCCAGCTCGGCGCGGCCGACGCGCGCATCACGGTGCGCTCGGTGCCGTCCGGCGCGCAGGTAACCGCCGGCGGCACGTTCCGCGGCGTCACGCCGATCACGCTCGAGCTCGCGCCCGGCGTGACGCACGCCATCCAGGTCACGCGCGCGGGCTACGCGCCGTGGACGCGCGAAGTGTTCGGCCTCGCCGGCCAGCCGGTGCAGCTCGACGCGCGCCTCACCGCGCTGCTGGTGCCGGTGCGCGTGCAGGGCACGCCGGCCGACGCCGAGGTGTTCGTCAACGGGCAGCCGCACGGCAAGGCGCCCGTGACCATCGAACTACCCGCGAGCCGGCACCACGTCGAGGTGCGCAAGGACGGCTACAAGCCGTTCGTCACCGACCTGGCGCTCGCGCCGGGCCTCGGCCGCAACCTCGACTTCAAGCTCATCGATCCCAAGGACGTGGTCGGCAATTCGCCGGCGCGCATCACCACCAAGTCCGGCATCAAACTACTCATCGTCGCCGGCGGCACCTACACGGCCGGCACCGACCGCCGCGAGCAGGGCAGGCGTCCCAACGAGGGCTCGCACAAGGTCACGCTGTCGCGGCCCTTCTACATGGGTGAGCGCGAGGTCACCAACGGGCAGTTCCGCCAGTTCGACCCGAGCCACAATTCGGGCTCGGTCGGCAACACCTCCCTGGACCTCGACAAGCAGCCGGTGGTGAAGGTGACCTGGGACCAGGCGGCGGAATTCTGCAATTGGCTGTCGGCGCAGGAAGGCCTGCCGCCCGCGTACTCGGGCGACTCGACCAGCGGCTTCCAGCTGATCACCCCGGTGGGCAACGGCTACCGCCTGCCCACGGAGGGTGAGTGGGAGTTCGTGGCGCGCGCCGCCGCGAGCGGCAAGCCGCTGAAATATCCCTGGGGCCAGGAGCTGCCGGTGGTCTCGGGCACCGCGAACTTCGCCGGCGCCGAGGCGTTTGCGCTGCTCGGCGCCCAGCTCGACGGTCACCGGGACGAATTCCCGGCATCATCCGCGCCCGCGCTGTTCCCGCCGAATGCCATGGGCTTCTACGACCTGGCCGGCAACGTCTCCGAGTGGGTGAACGACAAGTACCTGTCGTTCGTGCCGTCGGCGGCGGTCACCGATCCTCTCGGCCCGGAGGACAGCAAGGGTCACACGTACCGCGGTTCCAACTGGCGGACCACGAGCACCTCGGAGCTGCGCTTCCCGTGGCGCGAAGGCGCGACCCAGGCCAGCGATGTCATCGGCTTCCGCGTCGCGCGCTACGTCGCGCCGGACTGAACGCGGAAGCCCGGAGAGAAACATGCGTCACTTCTGGTTCAGCCTCATTGCCATCGGAGTCGCCACGGTCGCGGCCATGACCGCCACCACCGCGTTGCTCAACACGCCGGTGCGGCACGCGCCGGCCGTGATCACGCAGAACCTGGCGCCGGATGCGCCCGCGTCCGCACCCGCGAGCAAGCCGGAAGCGACCGGCGAAGAGCCGGAGCCGGCGAAGCCAGCCAAGAGCGGGGGGGCGGCGCCCGATGCCGCCGCCAAGCCGGGAGCCGCCGCCGGCGACAAGGCCGGCGCCGATGCCGACGACGAAGGCGACAAGGATCCCTACGAGGGCATCGCGCCCGAGGAACTGCCGCCGGACCTGCAGTACTCGGCCGACTCGAGCGTGAGCTTCCCGACGAATATCTGAGCGGCGCGCGGACCACTACCCATGTACGGCATCCACTTCGACCACCACACGCTGTCCATCGCGCGCGACGGCGAGCTGCTGGCGAGCGAGCCGCTGGCGGTGGAAACCACCGGCGCCGAGCCGCGCGCCGGCGCGACCGCGCTGGCCACCGCGCGCGGCCGGCCGGACGAAGTGTCGCTCGGCCATTGGCGCGAGCTGGGCCGCAACGAAAACGCCTCGCGCAACGTGGCTCGCGAAATGATCGCGCAGCTGCGCGCGCTCGGCATCGGCGAACGCATCGACGCCGTGGTGGCGGTGCCGGCCGACCTCGACACGGATGCGTTGTCGAGCCTGCGCGGCGCGTTGCATGCCGCGGGCGTCGAGGCGCGCGACTTCGTCGACGCCGGCGCGCTGACCGCGGCGGCGGTGGCCGAGCGTGGCCACTACGTGTTGCTCGAGGCCGGCTGGCGCTCGGCCACGGCGACGCGCGTGGCCGGCGGCGCCGAGTGCGCGCTCGAAGAAGCCTTCGTCAGCGAGCGCGCCAACCTGCTCGACGTCTACGACCTGTGGCTGGTCGCGGTCGCTGCCGTCATGGTCAAGAACACGCGCTTCGATCCGCTGCTGAGTCTTGGCGTCGAGCAGCGCCTGTTCGCGATCCTGCCGCAGGTGGCGGCGCGCGCGGCGACCGAAGGCAAGACCGAGGTCGCGCTCGAGGATGGCGGTTCGCGCTTCGCGGTGGACGTCGACGCGCAGGCCTTCGCGGACCCGGCGCAGCCTTTCTACCGCGAGCTCGCGCGGCTCGCGCGTTCGGCGCGCATCGCGGGACAGAGCGCCGCGCTGGTGCTGCCGGCCGAATCGCGCCGCTGGCCGGGCTTCCTGCCGCGCCTGCTCGAGCACGAGCAGGACGGCGTGGTGATCCTGCCGGCGGGCCTGGCCGCCGTCGCCGCGTCGTTGCAGCAGGCGGCGCCGGAGGCCGCGCCGCGGCTGCGCCGCCGCGTGGCGCGCATCGCCGATCATTCGCTGGCCGCGCAGATCGAGTACGTCTCGTCGGTGACCGCGTCGCCCGGCCGCACCTTGCCGGTCACGCACATCCTGTTCGGCGGCGACTCGATGCGTTTTCCCGACGCCGGCCTCGCCATCGGCACCGAGGAAGTCCCCAACATGCCGCACATCACGCTGCCGCGCGCCGCGGCGGGCGTGTCGCGCCGCCACTGCTCGCTGCAGCGCGAGGGCGAGCGCACGGTGCTCATCGACCACAGCCGCTACGGCACCTGGGTCAACGGCGCGCGCGTGCGCGAGCGCGCGCTGGTGCGCCCCGGCGACCGCGTGCGCGTCGGCACGCCGGGCGTCGAGTTCACCCTGATCTCGGCCGCGGCCACCTGAGCGCGTCATGGCCATCAAGAAACGCCGCGCCTTCGAAGTCTTCACGCTGTCGTTCCTCGACTGCATCTGCTGCGGCTTCGGCGCGGTGGTGCTGTTCTACACCATCGTGCAGTCGCAGGCCGGCGCGCAGGAGATCCTGCGCATCGACCAGCTCACGGGCGAAGTGCGCAAGCTCGAGGAAGAGGTCAAGGAAGGCACCAAGAACCTGGTGGTGCTGCGGAACACGCTCGAGAAGACCGACGAGGACGAGGCCGCGGCCAAGGCGCGCGCCGCGCGCGTGGCCGCGGAGCTGAAGAAGATCCAGGAGACCTCCGTCCACCCGGAAGACACCATCGCCACGCGCGAGCACATCAACAAGCTGATCGCCGACATCAAGTCCATGGAAGAGGCCAAGAAGCGGCTGGAGGGCGGCGCGCTCGACAAGGGCCCGGCCGGCGATCGCGTCAAGGCATTCCGTGGCCGCGGCGATCGCCGCTACATCAGCGCGCTGCGCGTCAAGGGCAAGCGCATCCTGGTGCTGCTGGATACCTCGGCGAGCATGATGGACGACGACGTGGTGAAGATCATCCGCTTGCGCAACGAGCCCGAGGCGGCGCGCAAGCTCGCGCCCAAGTGGCGGCGCGCGCTCGACATGGTCGAGTGGCTGAGCGCGCAGCTGCCCAACAACAGCCAGTTCCAGGTGTACGGCTTCAACACCAAGGCGCGCGCCGTGGTGTCCGACACCCAGGGCAAGTGGCTCGACTCCAACGATCCGCGCGTCATCAACAACGTGCTGGCGGCGACGCGCAACATCGTGCCGGCCGATGGCACCAGCCTGGTCAACGCGCTGATCGCGATCCGCACCATCAACCCGCAGCCCGACCAGATCATCCTGATCACCGACGGCCTGCCGACGCAGGGCTCGGTGCCGCCGTCGCGCAAGTTCATCAACGTGCGCGAGCGCGAAAAGCTGTTCGACGACGCCGCCAAGACCGTCACGCGCGACCTGCCCATGGACGTGGTGCTGCTGCCGATGAAGGGCGACCTGCTGGCGGCGCATGCGTACTGGCGCCTGGCGCGCAAGACCGGCGGCTCGTACGTCATCCCCTCGCGCGACTGGCCATAGAGGGACACGCACATGGCAATCGGCAAGCGCCGCGAATTCGAAGTGTTCACGCTGTCGTTCCTCGACTGCATCTGTTGCGGCTTCGGCGCCATCATCCTGCTGCTGGTGCTCACCGACGTCGGCCAGCCCATCGTCATCGAGCGCAGCGAGAAGGATCTCAAGGGACAGATCGACGCCCTGCAGCGCCAGCTGTTCGAGCTGCGCGGTGAAACCGACATCCTCAACCGCGAGCTGCAGGGGCGCATCAAGGAGAAGGAATCCCAGCAGAGCAAGGCCGCGACTCTCGCGGGCGATCTCTCGAAGATCCGCGGCGAGTTCCTCGCCAGCAAAGGTGACGCGGCGGTGGCCAACAAGGTGGAGCAGGAGCTGGTGGCCGTGCACCAGACGCTCACCGCCGAGATGCAGCGTCTCTACAAGAACCAGCCGCGCAAGATCGACCAGGTCACCGCGGTCGGCGGCATCCCGGTGGACAGCGAGTGGATCATCTTCTGCATCGACACCTCCGGCAGCATGCAGGCCGACAACTGGGAGAACATGCAGAACGTCGTCAAGGAGATCCTCGACATCTATCCCCAGGTGAAGGGCCTCCAGGTGCTGGACGACGAGGGCAAGCCGCTGTTCCCCGGAGCCAAGGGCACGTGGCTGCAGGACTCACCCGCGATGCGCGCCAGGATCCAGTCGGCCATGGTCAACTGGAAGGCCTACAGCAACTCGAGCCCCGTGGAAGGCATCGGCGCGGCGGTGCAGGGGTGGTGGGCAGCCGACAAGAAGATCAGCGTGTATGTGATCGGCGACGACTTCACCGGCGGCTCGATCGAGGCGGCGCTCTCGGCGGTGCGTAAATACAACCCGGTCGACGCCAAGGGACGGCACCGGATACGTATTCATGCCATCGGCATGCCCGATGGTCCCAATTCCCCGCCGTTTATCAATTCGCGGTTTGCTGCTCTAATGCGTGCCATGTGTGACGAGAACGAAGGCACGTTCGTCGGCCTGACGGTCGGCGGCCCGAGCTGCGCGGTCAAGGTCGACGTGCTCGGCACGCCCCGCTGCATCAGCTAGGCACTAGTTAGACCCATGCGCGGCAAAGGGAAATTCCGGCTCGGTCTCGCGGCCCTGTGCGCGGTGCTGGGAGGCTGCGCCAAGGTGGCGGTGCTGCCCGAGGGCGACCTGCCCAAGCCGCTGGTCACCCAGACCCCCGCCCGGGTGGGCGTGGTGGTCACGCAGGAAGAGTCCAACTACACGCACAAGGAGTCGCGCGCCAGCGTCGACTACGAGGCGCAGCTCGGCCCGTCGCACAAGCACCTGGTCGAGGAGATCTTCAGGGCCGAGTTCGCCGACGTGAAGATGTTCGACTCCGTCGACGCGGCGCGGCTCGAGTCCGGGCTGCTGGCCATCTTCGAGCCGCGCATCGAGCAGTTCTCGTTCGCCAGCGCCAAGGAGACCGGCGGGCAGTATTGCGCGGTGACCATCCGTTACCAGATCGCGATCTACGCGCCGAACGGTGAGCCGGTCGATACGCTGACGCTCACGGGTTACGGCAGCGGCCCGGCGCCGAAGATCGGCAACGGCGCCGAGGAGCTCGCGATCGCAACCTACGCCGCGATGCGCGACGCGGCCGCCAAGTTCCTCACGCAGTTCCCGTCGCTGGACGTCGCCAAGCCGCTGCTGGCTTCGCAGGCGCTGCAGCCGAAGGTGCAGCCGGTGCCCGGTTCGCCCGAGGCCGCCGCGGCCGAGCCGGCCATGGCCATCGAGGCAGTGCCGATCAACGACACGCCCGTGGCTTCGACGGCTACTCCTTCTTCTCAGGCTCCGTCTTCGTCTCCGGCTCCGGCGCCGCCTCCGGCTTCGCCTCCGCCGGTTCCGCCTTCCCAGATTCGGGCGGAGACTCCGGCGACGTCGCTTTGATGAGCACGCGCTCGCGGAACACCACGTCGGTGGTGGGTACCGCGGCGCCGTTCTCGATCCGCGGCGCGTAGCGCGAGCGCTTCATCGAGGAGATCGAATTCCTGACCACCGACTCGGGCACGTCCGTGGTCGGCGAGGTCACGTCGTCGATGCGCCCGTCGCGGTCCACGGTGAAGTGCATTTCCACCACCTTGAGCACGGCCTCCTCGGGACTGAGCTGCGAGCGGTCGACCGAGCTGATCGACGGCCGATACGCGATCAGGCGCGGCACCTCGATGGGCCCGGTGCCATTGACCTGCGCCAGCGCCTTCCAGGCGTCGGCGTAGGTGTCGTAGGCGCGGCGCAGCGCGCCGGTCACCAGGTACCAGTCGCCGAGATCGACCAGCACCTCGCCGCGCACCTGCTGGTCGACGACCGGGGTGGATTCCGCCACCGTGAGCGCCGACAGCAGCGAGCTCTCGCCGCGGCGGTTCTGCGTGCCCTCGGTGAACGTCGGCGCGCCGTTGGTGCCGGCATTGAACGAGCTGCCGGTGTCGGAGCCTTCGGGGCCGTAGAACAGCTCGAGCCGATACGAGCGCGCGATGCCACGCAGCGGCCCCACCTTGCGCAGGTCGTTCTGCGGCGCCGCCTTCTGCAGGATCGCGAGCGCGCGGTCGTAGACGGCGCGCTCGGTGGTGAAGCGGCGGCCCCCTTCGTACCAGCGCGCCAGCTTGTCGAGCCGGTCGAGTAGTTTGACCGAGGAGCGGCCGTAGGCCGCCTCCTCGACGCGCAGGGCATACATGCTCTCCTTCTCGGCCTCGGCGAAGCGGCCGGTGGACTCGTAGGCGTCGATCAGCGAGTCGATGAACTCGACCTGGTTGATGTTGAACAGCCCATCGGTGTTGCGCGACAGGTCGGCGGCGCGCTTCAGGGCCACCACCGCGGATTCCGGATCGTTGGCGCCGAGGAAGCTCACGCCGAGGCCGTGCAGCGGGCGGATCTGCGCCTTGTCCGCCATCGTCGACTTGGCCTGCAGGATGCGCAGGCTGCGCTGGTAGGCGTCGATCGCGGCCGGGTAGTCGCCGAGCTTGTAGTTGACCGTGGCGAGGTTGGTCAGCGGCGTCGACACCGGCAGCTCGTCGGCGCCGTACTGCTCCTGCGTGAGCTGCACCAGCTTCTCGGCCAGCGGCTTGGCGGCGGCGTACTGCCGCGAATCGAATTGCGCGCGGAACTCCTTGTATACGGCCATGCGGTCCGCGTCGGTGACCGCGGCGGCCGGCGGCGCGAGCAGCGCCAGTGAAAGCACGAGGCTGGTGGCGACGAGCCACCCGGTCGGTCTGGAAATAGCCATGCGGTGAGCCTACCCCTTCGGATTGATGCGGAACAGCGCAGCCAGGCCGGGCCGGTGCGTCGCGCGTCGCGCCGCGTTCCGCCCCGGATTCGAACCGGCCGCCGCGCCGCGGGTTGCACTTCCTTCCTACAGAACGCCCCGGTGGATTTGCGATCATGGGACCAACAAGGAGTCATGCATGCCCAGGCAAGTCGGTTACGTCGTTGGCAGCCTTCGCAAGGATTCATACAACCGCAAGCTCGCCCAGGCCCTCATCCGGCTCGGTCCGCCGGACTTCAACTTCAAGGAACTGCACATCGGCGACCTGCCGCTCTACGACCAGGACGAGGACCGCAGCCAGGCGCCGGAGGTGCAGCGTCTCAAGAGCGAGCTGCGCGCGGTGGACGCGGTCATGTTCGTCACGCCTGAATACAACCGCTCCATTCCGGGCGTGCTCAAGAACGCCATCGACCACGCCTCGCGTCCGTATGGCCAGAACGCCTGGGCCGGCAAACCCGCCGGCATCATCGGCGCGTCGATCGGCGCGATCGGCACCGCCATCGCGCAGGCTCACCTGCGCACCGTGCTCGGGTATGTCGACATGCCGCTGCTCGGCCAGCCCGAGGTCTACATCCAGGTCAAGGACGGCTTCTTCGACGAGGCGGGCAACATCGCCAACGCCGAGACCCGCAAGTTCCTGCACGGCTGGATGGACAAGTACGTCGCCTGGGTGAAACGCCTCACCACCTGAGTCCGCACCGCGCCTCGCGGGAATTGTTAAGCTTCGGCGCGTGAATTCCACACCGAGAATCGCGCTGCTGGCCGGAGCCACCGGCCTGGTCGGCGGCCTGCTGCTGGATGCGCTGCTCGACGCGCCTGACTACTCGCGCGTGTTCGCGCTGACGCGGCGGCCGCTGGGGCGCGAGCATCCCCGGCTCGCCAACCGCATCGTGATGTTCGAGCGCATGGCGACCCAGCTCAAGGGACTCGCCGCGCACGATGCCTTCTGCTGCATCGGGACGACCCTCCGCGACGCGGGCTCGCAGCAGGCGTTTCGCGCCGCCGACGTCGACGCGGTGCTGCTGTTCGCACAGGCGGCGCGCGCCACCGGCGCGACGCGGTTCGTGGTGGTCTCCTCGATCGGCGCCGACCCGGACTCGAAGAAGTTCTACCTGCGCTGCAAGGGCGAGATGGAAGAGGCGGTGACCGCCGTGGGTTTCGCGTCGCTCGAGATCATGCAGCCCAGCCTGCTGCTCGGATCGCGCAAGCAGGTCCGGCCGCTGGAGCTGCTCGGGACGCTGGTTGCACCGATCGTCAACCCGCTGCTCACCGGATCGCGCGAGGCCTATCGCGCCATTCCGGCCGAGACCGTGGCCCGCGCCATGCTGGGCGCGGCGCGCCGCGGCGGGCGTGGCATTTATCGCCACAGCTACGCGGCCATCCGCCAACTGGCGCAGTACCGGCCCGCGCAGCCGGTCGGCGCCAATCCCGCCGGCAAAGCCCCCGCCTGAGCCCAACGCCGCCGCATTCGTGACGCGGCACGCATTTGCCGGGGCCCCGATTCCGTAAAGTCGCCTCCGCAATGGAGTGCTCATCCTGGTTGCAATGATGCAACGCGTGCCCGGGAGCTCGATGAGCGGCAATCCGTACAACTCGGTCCTGCGCAGTGGCCTCACGCGCCGGCTATGGCTGATCATCGCGCTCGCCATGCTCATTCCGGTGAGCATCGCGATCGTCACGCGCTGGCTCGCGGACGAAGATCGCCGCGCCGCCCACCAGAACCAGGACCTCACCAGCCAGTCGCGCGAACGCGCCGCCACGCTGCTGTTCAACGGCGGCGTCGTGCCGCAGGACTTCGCGCGCGGACTCGCCGGCCGCTATCTCGTGGTGCTCGACTCCGGCGGCTCGGCGCTCTACAGCAACACCGCGGTACCCGACGAGCTGCTGCAACTGTTCCACCGCCGCGCCGGCACCTCCGCCGCGGTGACTGGCGATACCACGCTGCTCGCCTGGTTCGCCTCGGGGCGCGAGTGGCGCGGCGCCATGACCTTCCTGCCGCCGAACGATCCGTCCGACGCCTTCAATCGCAACTCGGTGGTGGTGTTCGCGCCCGAGCCCGCCTCGGACGTGACCCTGGCGGAACTGCTGCCGGGCGCGCTGCTGATCCTCGCCGTCGCGATCGCGGTGGCGTTCGCGGCGGCCGTGCTCATCGGCGAGCGCTACCTGCCGTCGCTGCGCACGCTGCATCGCGGACTCGCGAAATTGCGCGAGCGCCGCTTCGAGGGCGTGCCGCGCCTGCGGGTGCGCGAGCTCGCGCCGCTCGAGCGGGAATTCAACGCCACGGTCCATTCGCTGGAGCGCGACTGGCGCGCCTTCGAAGTGCTGGGCGAGGTGGACCGCGCGCTGCTGGCCGCCAGTGAAATCGACCGGGCGCTGGACGTGGTCCTGCCCAAGTTCCGCGAGCTCACGCACAGCCATTGCGTCGGCGTGGTGCTGCTCGACCCGACCGCGCACTCGCACGGCCGCCTGTTCATGGCCGCGAAGAACGCCGACGAGCTGCCGGTGCAGCGCGTGACCTTCGACAGCGCCATGCTGGCGGTGGTGCGCGAGACGCCGGGCGGGCTCACCGTGGTGCGCGTCGAGGAACAGCGCCACGCGTTCCTGCTGTCGATGCGCGACGCGGGCGCGGAGTTCTTCTGGATCTGGCCGGTGGTCGACGAGGACCGCCTCGCCGCCATGCTGATCGTCGGCTACCACGGCGAACCGGTGCGCGACCCGGCGGTGGCCGACTACGGCGCGGCCTTCGCCGAGCGCCTGCGCGCCGCCTTGTCGAATTCCGCGCGCGACGAACGGCTGTATCGCCAGGCGCACTACGACCCGCTGACCCAACTGCCCAACCGCGCGCTGTTCCGCGACCGCCTGGCGCAGGAGCTGGCCGCCGCGGCCTCCGGGCTCACGCGCGGCGCGCTCATGTACGTCGACCTGGATCACTTCAAGCGCGTCAACGACACGCTCGGGCACAGCGCAGGCGACCAGCTGCTGTCGATCGTCGCGCACCGCCTCAAGGCCTGCACCAAGGAAGGCGACACGGTCGCGCGCCTCGGCGGCGACGAATTCACCGTGCTGTTGCGCAACGTCGGCGACGCCGAGACGGCACGCAACATCGCCGACCGCGTGGTGCGTTCACTCGCGCTCCCGGCGAGCCTCGGCGGCCGCGACTACCAGATGCGCGCCAGCGTCGGCGTCACGCTGTTCCCCGACGACGGCACCGAGCTCGAGGACGTCATTCGCCAGGCCGACCTCGCCATGTACCGCGCCAAGGCGCAGGGCCGCGGCCGCGCCATCTTCTTCGAGCGCGAGATGAAGGAGCGGCGCCCGAGCTTCACCGACAGCGGCCTGCACCGCGCGCTGCGCCGGCGCGAGTTCGGCCTGTACTACCAGCCGCAGTTCTCGCTGGCCGACGGCCGGCTGTGCGGCGTCGAGGCGCTGCTGCGCTGGCAGACGCGCTACGACGGCATCAAACTACCCGGCGAGTTCATCCCCGCGGCCGAGCACTCCGGGCTGATCACCGACATCGGCAGCTTCGTGCTCGACTCGGCCTGCGCCCAGTACGCCGAGTGGAGCCGCGCCGGCATCGCGCCGCGCAGCTACTCGGTCAACGTGTCGGTGCAGCAGCTCAAGGACCAGAACTTCCCGAAGCTGGTGCAGAAGTCGCTGCAGCAGCACGGCATCCAGCCGGGCTGCCTGGAGATCGAGCTGGTCGAGTCGGTGCTGGCCGACGCGGAAGTGGAACAGTCGCTGGCCGCCGTGACGCGGCTCGGCGTGCGCCTGGCGCTGGACGACTTCGGCACCGGCTACTCGTCGCTGAACTATCTGCGCCGCTACCCGGTCCATACGGTGAAGCTGGATCGCAGTTTCCTCGACGAAGTCCCGCAGAACGATCCGGCCGGGGCACTGGTGGAGTCGGTGATCACCATGGCGCACACGCTCGGAAAACGCGTCACCGCCGAAGGCGTCGAAACCGGCGAGCAGCTGGATTTCCTGCGCACGCGCGGCTGCGATTCGGCGCAGGGCTTCTACCTGGCGCGCCCCATGTCGGCGGCCGCGCTCACCGAGATCCTCGAGTCGCACCGTCCGGGTTCGGGTGCCGCCGATGAGCGTGCCGCGAGTTAGCCTCCTTCTGCTCGCACTGCTTCTCGCCGCCTGCCACACGGCGCCCCCGGAGCGCCAGATTCCCTCGAAATCCCAGCCGGCGCCGCGGACCTGGGACGGCAGCGGCGGCGCCGCCTCGATGCGCAATCGCGGCGAGGCGCTGGCGAAGTTCGCGCTGTCGCTGCGCGGCACGCGCTATCGCTACGGTGGCGCGACGCCCGACGGCTTCGATTGCAGCGGGCTCGTGTTCTACGCGCACCGCCAGCTCGGACTCGAGGTGCCGCGTACCTCGCGCGAGCAGGCGCAGGAGGCCGACGAGATCAAGCCGCGCAAGCTCAGGCCCGGTGACCTCGTGTTCTTCCACATCGACAGTCGCCGCGTGAACCACGTGGGCATCTACATCGGCCATCACCAGTTCGTGCACGCGCCGGGCGCCGGAAAACCCGTGACCATCAATTCACTCGACGACGAGTTTTATGCGGATTCCTTCGCCTCCGCGGGCCGCTTCTGGGAGCAGATTCCGCGCTGATACCGGCCCGTAATCGGATGCCCGGTTATGTTGCATCCGCACGCGGATATCGCATCTTTCGGTCTGCGTTCTGCGACAGCGTGCTCAGTTTCTCCGTTGACCGTATATGGCTCGGTTCGCACACTCGTATCGAGTGAGAGGGCCTTGATCCGGGAAGGGATTCGGGCGCCGTCGGGCTTTCGGGGAAGTAGCAGAAATGAGTGCCAAGCCAGATTACGTCGTGAACACATTGACGCGTCCGACAGCCGCAACCGCCACCGGCGGTTTCGTGATCAACCTGACGTCTTCGACGACGCCGATGGCGCTGTCGCAGCCGAAGGATCCGACGCTCGCGCAGTTCACCTTCTTCGTCAGCCGCCGCCTCGAAGACGGCCGCGAACGTTTCCGCCTGCACATGGGCTACTTCGAAACCCTGCAGGCCGCCGAGGAGATGCTGGTGGTGGTGCGGGACGTGTATCCCAGCGCCTGGGCAGGCGAAGCGCCCGGCAAGAAGCTGCGGCCTAACAACTCCGCCGCTGCCGCATCCGCGCCGCAGGCCAAGGCGCCGGCGAAGCCTGTCGCGCCGGCTCGCGCTGCCGCGCCGCCCGCCACGCCCATCGCTGCCCCGGCCGCGACGCCCGTCGCCGCTGCTTCCGTCGCCGCCGCTCCCGCCGCCGCGCCCAAGCCCGCGGCCCCGCCGGAACGTCACCCTTTCGCCTCGACGCCACCGCCGGCGCCGACGCCCGAGTTCGAAGAGCCGTTCGTGCTCGCCGACAGCGACACCGACTTCAGGCCAATGGACGTGCCCGTCGTGCAGCCGCCGCCGGCACGCCCGGTAGTTAGCCCGGCGGCCGCCGCCGCCGTCGCGAAGCCGGCCGCGCCGAAGCCCGCTCCGCAGGCCAAGGCGCCGGCGAAGCCGGCCGCGGCCAAGCCCGCCGCCAAGGCGCCCGCCAAGCCCGCAGCCCAGGCGAAGCCCGCGCCGCAGGCTGCGCCTGCCGCCGCCAAGCCTGCCGCCAAGCCCGCGGCTGCGGCGCCCGCGGCCCCCGCCAAGCCCGCGGTCGCCGCGCGCCCCGTTCCGGCCAAGCCGCCGGTGGTCGCGCCGAAGATCGCCGCCCAGGTTTCCGCGCCCGCGCTGCAGCCCGCCGCGCAGGCCGCGCGACCGGCCGCTGCGCCGGCTCCGCGCCCGGCCGCCGAGCCCACGGTGCAGATGCCCGCCATGTCCGCGGCCGCGTCGCTCAACAGCGTGCGCCAGGCCGTCGACGAGCTCGACGATCTCTCCGATACGCAGACCATCCGGCTGCTCGAACGCCACACGCCGTACCGCGAAGGCTCGCGCGAGGCCGACGTCGACGAGGCCATCCGCGTCATCAAGCCCGAAGACGCGCAGTCGATGCTGGCCATCAAGAGCGACGTCAAGCGCAACGCGCCGGTGTTGTTCGCGGTGCAGCTCGACTGGTCGGTCACCGCCTTCGACATGGCGAAGATCCCGCCGCTCGCCATTTTCAACGCCTACACGCTCTACACCACCGAAGCCACCCGCGACGGCCGCACCTGGTACGGCCTGCGGCTCGGCTTCTTCAGCGACGCCGTCTCGGCCAAGCAGGTGGCGTACTACGTGCGCTCGGATTTCAAGACCGTGTCCGTCGTGCCCGTGACCACCATCGAGAAGGAGCGGGCCACCGACATCAACGCGGCGCGCAGCGGCATCTACAAGGCCGCGAACATCAAGGACGTGGCGGCGCCGACGCCGGCGTCCATCAGCGCCTCGAACTCGGGCGTCTTCAAGCTGCTGGAGGACGACACGCCCGAGCACATCGAGCAGGACGTCGACGGCGAGATGTCGCCGCGCTTCAGCAAGCCCGCGCCCGCGCAGGCGCAGGCGGCCAAGCCTGCCGCGAAGGCCACGCCGGCCGCAGCCCCAGCCGCACCCGAAGCCCCCAAGCCACCGCGTGCGCGCAAGGCGCCTTCGCGAGGCGGCAAGCGCGACGCGCATGCGCAGGTCGATGCCGAGACCCTGGATCAGACCCTCGAAATCCTCGGCGCCAACACGCTCGAGATCACCTCGGACAAAGCCAGCGAGACCGGCGTGCGCCACCTGCGCGTGCAGATCGACAAGAAGGGCTCGAAGTTCGCGTCGTTGATCGAGCGGTTGTCGGGGAAGAAGTAGGCGATTCCCGCGCTCAAGCCACGAGGCTCATGTCCAGCTAACGATCGCAGGTCGCGATCCTCCCACGGTGCCTGCAGGGACCCGGTACGTCTGTGGGCTAACAGACGCTCGAGAAATCCAGACTGAATAACTGTCGCGTTTACACAGAAATGCGGCGGGTATTTGCAAGTGAACGCATGCAGCTGAGAGAAAAGCTGGGCTCGTGACACAGGTACTCCAAGGGAACTGAGATTCCCTGGGTAGATACCGTGCAAATAGCAAGAATCGCGGCCGGCGCCGCCCTGTTCCTGGTTTGTACATTCGCGGGCACGAATGCCATTGCGCAACAAGGCGGGGGTGGTACCACCACAGTTATTAGCCGGACGACGCGGAGTACATGATGCGTTGCAGATCATCGGCAATCCTGTCTGGCATTGGATGCATTTTCTTTGTGATCTGCGCGCACGGCGTGACATCCCGCACCATGGAAATCCGCTACGTCAATTCGCTCAACCAGTCACGTGACGAATTTCACCTTGTGTTCGACGCAAGTGAGGCATTTGGATGGTGGCACTACCTCAGCCAAGCGACGATGAAGCGTGAGGGCCTATGGGAAGATTTCAGCAGCTGGGAATTGAACAACTGCTCTGACGACGTCTACCAATGCCTGATCGGGAATCACAGGGTGTTTGCCGTTCCGCGAGTTGGCCTGAAACCGCACTCGGTATTCAGCGTGAGCGGCGCCGTTCTTCGCGTGGAGAAGTGCCTGCGTGAGCAGGACGATCGCTGTGAACGGGCTCTGGTGAGCTCGGACTGTCATTGGATTGTCTCGCCGGATCGCTGTTCCGATACGCAATCCGACACCACGATGGCGCGTGGCCCGGTCTTTTATTTCGTCTTCGACGCAAACCTGGGCGTCATGTCTTACGGTTCCCCAAACAGGCCAGAAGAAGACGTCAAGGCGCAGGCAAAAATCGCGCGAGAGTATCGGCTCAAGAGCCCTAAAGGGCTGTTTGCGCCCGACATCGCACTTCCCGTACGCAAGCAATGAACAGGCGGCGAGTCCACCCCGCCGTCACTTCTTCACTTCAGGTATCAACGCATCGCGGATCGGCTCCACCCACCGATCCTCATCGATGTCATACACTATGAAGTCACTGTCGAACTGCCAATAAGCCCAAGCCCACCCACGCTTCTCCGCTGCCCTCGCCACCGCAGCGGTGTACTTAACGCGCGATTCCATCGGCGCCTTGTCGTAGGCGCCGAACTCACCTAACAAGATGGGCCGTTTGTGCTTCTTCGCCCACTTCTGCACGGCGTCGAAGTCCTTGTCGATGGCGGCGTAGTCGGCGGGCGCGCCCCAGGTGACGCCGCTGGTGTCCTTGTACTCCGGCGTCCACTTCGCGCCCTGGTGCGTGAACTGCATGGGCAGGTAGTAGTGCACCGTGACGATGATGTGCTTGTCGTTCTTGGGCAGCTCGAGCTTGTCGAGCCAGTTGACGTTGTTCCAGAACGCGGGGCCGATGACGACATTGCGCGTGGGGTTGGACTCGCGGATCACGGCCAGGGCCTCGGCGAGCAGGGCGTTCCAGGCGGTGTCCATGGCGCCATTCGGCTCGTTGAGGATCTCGAAGACGACCTTGTTGGACGCGTCCTTGAAGTGCGGCGCCGCCTGCTTCCAGAAGGTCAGGACACGCGTGCGGCATTCGTCGGCGTTGCGCGCGCAGATCCAGAAGTCGTGGTCGTCGAGGATCACGGTGAGATCCTGCGCCAACGCGTCCTTCACCAACCCGTCGAGCGTCGCGAACCAGCTGGCGGGCAGTTCCTCGCCGGGCTTCACGAACGGGCCGATGGGCAAAACGATGCGCACCGAGTTGAAGCTCGCCTGGCGGATCAGCTCGAAGTGCCGCGGCTTGAAGCGCGCCTTCGAGGCATCGCGCCACAGCGGGTCGTAGCCGACGATGTTCACGCCGCGCTGCATGCCCTCGACCTGCGCGGCGGCCGGGAGCGGCGGGTCCGCGGCCTGTGCGATGTTGTCGAGCAGTGCGAGCGCGCAGGCCGCGAGCAGTATTAGTCTCATGTCTGGTTCCCCGGTTTTCCGATCAGCGGCACGGCTTCACTTCTTGCCGAACAGCGCGTCGAGCGCCGCGCGCGAGGCGTCGACCTCGGCGGTGTTGGGCGCGACGTACGCGCCCACCTTCGGCTTGAAGTGATCGCAGAAGTTGGCCTTGGTTTTTTCGCGCACTTCCTCGGCAGTGGGCTCGCGGCAGTGCTTGGCGACGCGCGTGTCGTACTCGACGCACATGCGGCAGACGTGCAGCTCGTTGTTGCACGCCTTGCAGACGTCGAGGCGGCGCAGCGGCAGCGACAGCGCTTCGAGCGAGGCATTGCATTTCCAGCAGGTGAGGCCGTGCGCCAT